>JAAYYX010000066.1 GCA_012515135.1 Clostridiales bacterium
CCACTTCGTGTACGGCCATTCTTCCTCTGTATCCTGTATGATTGCACTTGGTGCAGCCCAGGGGTTTTTTAAGTCTTGCCGTTTCAGCACCGAGCATTTTCAGTTCGTCGCTGTTTGCTTCATATGTTTCGGCACAGTCAGGACAAACTTTTCTCACAAGTCTCTGGGCCACCAGACCCGTAAGAGAATTGGCCACCAGATATGAAGGTATCCCCATATCTCTTAATCTTATTATGGCGGAAATGGCATTGTTTGTATGCAGTGTGGAAAACACCAGATGTCCTGTTATTGCGGCCCTTACTGAAATACTGGCCGTTTCCGCATCTCTTGTTTCTCCCACCATTATTATGTCGGGATCCTGCCTTAGCAGAGCACGAAGACCCCTTTCAAAGGTTAGACCTGCCTGAAGATTCACCTGCATCTGATTTACCCCGGGCAGGTTCCTTTCCACAGGATCTTCAATGGTGGAAATATTGACAGATCTTCCCGCCATCCTTTCAAGGACCATATAAAGGGATGTGGTTTTTCCCGATCCCGTGGGTCCTGTGATATATATCATTCCGTGGGGAGAATTCACTGCATCGGCAAATTTTTCATAGTTCTCCTGTTTCATGCCGAACCTCTCCGCATCGTCAACTACGATATCAGTGTATAAAAATCTTATAACTGCCTTTTCTCCGTAGACTGTTGGTATTATGGATACACGGGCATTAATATCCACATCATCTACTTTTGTCTTGAAGTGTCCGTCCTGGGGCAGTCTTCTTTCGGCAATATCCAGATCGGACAGTATTTTTATTCTGGCGATCAAGGAAAGTTGAAGGCTTACGGCCAGGTTGGCAGTTTCTGTTATTACTCCATCCACCCTTACTCTTACAAGCATTTTTTCTTCAAAGGGCTCGATATGGATATCGCTGGCACCCATGCTGTAGGAATGTATCAGAAGCCTGTTAAGTGCCTGGACCACCGGTGCTTCTTCTCCCACTTCCGCAACTGCCGGAGCTTCTTTTTCTATAAAAGATGCAGAGCTGGCTTTTTTCAATGCTTCTTTGACGCCTACCGCACCGTAATTCTTTTTTATTGCATTATCGATATTGTCCAGTACATCAAGTTTGATCTTTATGTTCTTCTGGCTTATCTGCCTGACATCTTCAATGGCATAAAAGTTCAGCGGATCGTTCATTACGACTGTGAGTTCGCTGTCTTTTCCTTCGACAGCTATCATTTTATACTTTTCCGCTATCTGTCTTGGTATCTGAGCCACTGCTTCAGTATCTATATCTATCTCATGAAGATCTGTCAAAGAGAGGTCCAGGCGTTTGGCCAGGGCGGTAAGCATCTGCTTTTCATCCACAAACCCCAGCTCCAGCATTACCGCACCAAGCCTTTTGTCCCTGTGTTCTTTCTGGTATAAAAGAGCTTCTTCAAGCTGCTCACTGTTTATATATCCGTATTCTTTAAGAACTTCTCCAATCGGTATATTTTTCAATTTTATGCTCCTTTCAGCCTTGCCCCTTTATATATCTGCTGTATGATAAAGTTCAAAAACTATCTGTGCGGTAAAGGTGCCCGAAGCGGTAGATCCTATGACATCCTCACTGACTCCGCCCGTTTGTGTGGAAAAAGAGCTTACTCTTATTCCCGGTTCTTCCTGCACCAGGGCAAGAAGTGTTATGAATGAAACAAGTCCGCCTCCTGCCGATACCGTGACACTGTTGACCGTTATATTTCCATCCGTTTCTGTCACGCTTCCCGGCTCTTGGGATATTCCTTCATTGTTTTCCGGACTTTGCTCCATTTCAGTACCGCTACCGTCCACTGTTTCGCTTCCCTGCTGTTCTGTGCCGTCGCCCCCTACAGTTTCATCAGTCTCTCCGAAGGATCCGATCCCGCTGTCTGAAGCACCTATCTGCAGAGACTGGGGCGTCATCCCGCTTTTTTCTATCAGCCCTGTTATTTTAACGTCTATTTCATCATTGGTCATGGGCTCAAGGAATTTGCTCTGCATGTTTTTTATCTTTTTTTCGTATTCCTTTATTTCCGCTTTAGCTGTCTGTTTCTGTGAAATTGTGGTTTCCATTTCCATTTTCTGAAGCTTTGTTTCTTCATATTTGCTGTTTACACTGCTGTTCCATGCGACCGCCGGTTTTATCACGAAAAACACACCCAGCGTCAATATCAGGACGCATATCATTATATATATGAGAACTTTTTCTCTTTTTGTAAGTTTTTCAAGCATGTTAGCCTCCTTCAGGGTGTTATCTTCATTGTACAAGTTATTGTAGCATTGTAACTGTTACCTTCGCCGTTATAACCCGTATAATCGACGGCAGAGAACTGGGACATCTCCCTCATTCTGGCCACCACAGAGGGTATGCTGCTGACAGATGAAGCTGTTATATTTATGACAAGGTTTCCCGTGGCAGAATCAAATTCGCTGCTCTGCATAGAAGCTCCCGAAAGGCTCTCTGTTATGCCGTCCATAAGTTTTTCTGTGGCCTCCGGGTATGAATTACTGTTCTTGAATGCAGTTTCCAGTTGAGAATAAAGCTGCGCTTTCTTATCCCGTTCCCCAGTCACTTCCTTTGCTTTTGAATAACTCTGAAGATTAGCCGGCTCTGTCACGTAGGATTCCATGTCCCCGATCTGATTTTTTTTGAACAGTGTCATTCCTGTAAATACGCCGGCGATTAAGATTATGACAAGAACTACAGCAATAAGAGGCAAAAATGCCTTTTTGTAAAAAGCTTTTTTTGCTTCTTTTTCCGGATCCTGATTATATCTTATATAGAAGTTGATTCCTTTGGGTTTTGTTTTCATCTGTGACCTCACTCTCTTATAAGATTCCCTACAGCATAAATATAATCATCGGGATAAAAATCCTGATCATAAACTTCTATTATATCCGCATCATCTTTAAAGTTTCTCAGCACAAGGCTGTATGTGCCGGAAACATATTCTTTGACAGTATCTTCATCGGGCCTGAACCCGCACATATAAATACTATCGATACTCTGTTCGTTTTTTTGGGCGTGATTGAACTGTATCATTGCTGAAACTGTACGTGCGACCTCTTCTCCGAGATCACTGCTGCCCCTCTCACTTAATATCCTGCTCCTGTTGGATACAGCAAAAAGTCCGTTTATATAAAGCACCGTATCCATCATATTGCCGTCTATGGTCAGCACAAGAAATGTCTTCCCTTCTGTGGCCGGCATTTTATGTATGAGTTTGGCCTGACTGTTAAGTCCGATATCTATACATGAAAGTGAAATTCCCGCATCCCTGAATATTCTCACATAGCTGTCCAGCATGGATTTTTTTATTGCACAAAGCAGGGCGATGTCACCGTCTTTTCTTATATCCATTATCTCATAGTCATAAAGATACTCCTCATCTTCTGATTCTCCCTCTGCAAACTCGCCCTTCATCCACTGAAGGACCTTGGCTTCTGACATCTTGGGTATCTTTTTTGCCTTTACAAGAGCCTGTCCGCTGCCTATGGTAAGCCTTACTTTGCTCATTCCCCCCGGCGCCGGATGTACCTCTGTGATCTTTTGAAAAGCTTCATCAAATCTTCCCTCGTTGACTATCACGCCGTTTATTATGGTTTCCTCGGGCAGTTCAACAGTTTTGAAGGCGCTGACGGATATCCCGCTTTTTTTTTCTTCTCCGCAGACAAACTGAATTTTTGTGTTGGAAATATATATTGATGTATCCATTGGTCACCTCATTAATATTTATTACATTCCGCCGGCACCGCCCACTGAATTGTACAGTGTGGGGAGCGGAAGTATCACCGATATCATTATGCTGCCTATTACTACAGCCATTACAACAATGAGAAGCGGCTCCACGGTGGCGGTCAGTTTCTGCAGTGCTATATCCGCCTCAAAGTCAAAGGAATCCGCCGTATCACCGAGCATCTGGTCCAGCCTTCCTGTCTCTTCTCCTATCATAACACTGGCCGCCAGTTTGGGATCGAGCCCCTTGACTTTTGCTATGGCTGCAGAGAGGTTCTCTCCGTTTCTCACATCGTTTATCATATTTTCGAACTGGGATGCGATATATTTGTTGCCCACTGTATCTCTGGTATTCTCCAGAGCATTTATCATCGATATGCCGCTGGAATAACAAGAACAAAGTGTCCTTGCGAATCTGGCGGTATATATGGTCCTCAGCAAGTTGCCTATCTTGGGTATTTTCAGGTATATCCTGTGTACCTTTGCCTTTACCTTTTCCAGCTGCATAAAAGCTCTGAATGCGGCGATCACCACAAGCACAGCTATCAGAACATAAAGCCAGTTATCCTGCAGTCCGTGACTCAGGTTTATCATGAACTTTGTTATTGCGGGTATCCGGGAGTCAAACTGTTCAAAAAGGGTGAAGAACTTGGGGAGCAGAAGAAGGAAAACTACCATAAGTACTATAAATGTCACTATAACCAGAATAATCGGGTATATCATGGCTGAACGGACCTTTTGCGTCAGCTTGTAAGATTTCTCATAATGCTGGGCCATCTTGCGGGAAGTTTCCTCCATCCCTCCGCTGGCTTCACTGGCCTTATACATATTGATCAGCAGTTCCGGAAAGGTTTTGCCCTGTTCTTCCATTGCCTCGGAAAGCATAAGTCCTCTTTGCAGACCCTGATGCAGCTTCGTATATACTTTCTTCATCTTTGGATGCACATCTCTCTGGATCATCACATTCAAAGCTTTGATGAGGGGAACTCCCGATCCTATCATCATCCCCAGCTCCCGGCAAAACTCGGAAAGCTGTTTTGCTTTTAACTGCTTCCCCTGTTCTTCCTTGTCTGCTTCTTTATAATTGACGAGATAAAGCCCGTCTTCTTCCAGCTGTGTCCTGAGTTCCGCAAAATTACCGGCCTGCTTCTTGCCCCTTATGCTTCTGCCGTTGATTTTTGCTGCACTATATTCATAAAGCGGCACTTAAACCCTCCCTTTAATAAAAAATCAAAACATAAAAATTTCAAGATAACTCTCCCATATCATTGTGCCTGCATAGAGAGCCACCATCAAACCAAAACTCAGAAAAGGCCCGAAGGCAAAATGATCTTTTCTGCTTTTTGCCCCGGAGACCAGGAGCCATATGGCATATATGCCTCCCGTCAGTATCCCCAGGAATGCACCCACCAGCATGGCTTTATATCCAAGTAGAAAGCCGCAGGCAGCACATAGTTTTATATCGCCTCCTCCGAAACTGTCCTTGATCATAAGGTTAAGGAGCAGCATGGGAAGAGAAATTTCAAAAAATCCGATGATCCTTTCAATAACGGTGATATGGGGAAAAAGAAAAA
>JAAYYX010000067.1 GCA_012515135.1 Clostridiales bacterium
CAGATTCAAAAACACAGAAAGTATGGAAACATACCTGAGGCTTACAAGAGAAGGATATCTGCCGATAGATCTAAAAAGTTATCATACCGATACCATCAAAGAAAGCATGGCCGTATACTGTTTCACTGCTCTTCGAAAGACACAGGGAATAGATCTGGAAGTTTTCACAAAAAAGTTCGGGATGGATTTTTTCAGGGCATACAGAGAAAGAGCAGATATAATATTCAAATACAGAGAAAAAGGACTTCTGAAGATCACCGGCACAGGCATCGCCCTTACAGAAAAAGGCATAGATCATTCAAATGATATAATGAGCGAATTTGTATAGGATGGAGGATAAAAATGGAAAAATATATTATGGCCCTTGACCAGGGAACGACCAGCTCCAGGTGCATTATTTATGACAGAAAAGGCCGGATCAAAAGTCTTGCCCAAAAAGAATTCCGTCAGATATATCCAAAGGGCGGATGGGTTGAACATGATGCCATGGAAATATGGTCTTCTCAGCTTTCGGTGGCTCAGGAGGCAATGGCAAAGATAAACGCCACCCACGAAAACATAGTTTCCATTGGGATAACCAATCAAAGAGAGACCGCCATCGTATGGGACAAAGACACCGGAATACCTGTTTACAATGCCATTGTATGGCAGTGCAGAAGGACTGCAAAGTACTGTGATGAACTGAAAGCCCTGGGACTTACAGATAAAATAAGAGAAAAAACCGGTCTTTTACCGGACGCTTATTTTTCAGCAACCAAACTCAGATGGATACTTGAAAATGTAAACGGAACAAGAAAAAAGGCAGAAGAAGGCAAACTTCTTTTCGGTACAGTGGAAACCTGGCTCATATGGAAACTTACCGGGGGAAAAGCACATGTGACTGATTATTCCAATGCATCCAGGACTATGATGTTCAATATAAATACTATGAAATGGGACAATGAACTTCTTGATATATTTGAAATACCCGCCGGTATGCTGCCCGAGCCGGTAAAAAGCAGCATGGTCTTCGGGAAAACATCCTCTAACATCTTCGGAAGCGAGATACCCATAGCGGGTGCAGCAGGGGATCAGCAGGCAGCGCTTTTCGGTCAGAAATGCTTCAGAGCCGGAGAAAGCAAAATGACATACGGCACAGGCGGTTTCATGCTTATGAACACAGGCAAGAAACCTGTATTTTCCAAAAACGGACTTATAACAACTGTTGCCTGGGGGATAGGAGACACCGTTGATTATGCCCTGGAAGGCTCTGTCTTTGTGGCAGGTGCAGCCATACAGTGGTTAAGAGATCAGGTGGGGCTTTTTGATGATTCGGCAGCATCAGAAAAAATGGCACTTTCGGTTTCCGATTCGGCGGGATGCTATTTCGTTCCTGCTTTCGTAGGACTGGGTGCCCCTTACTGGGATCCCTATGCCAGAGGAACCATACTGGGCATAACAAGAGGAACGGATAAAAACCATATCGTAAGAGCCGCCCTTGAATCCATGGCTTTTCAGACCAGAGACCTGGCCGATGCCATGGCCTCAGATATTGAAAGTACAATAACTGACCTGAAAGCCGACGGAGGAGCCAGTACAAACGATTTTCTTATGCAGTTCCAGGCGGACATACTGGATCGGGATGTAATAAGACCTGCCTGCATAGAGACCACTTCTCTGGGGGCTGCCTATCTTGCAGGGCTTTCCACGGGTTACTGGGAGGATGAAAAAGATATTGCCGGCAACTGCAGTGCCGATAAATGTTTCAAGCCTTCTATCGGTTCAAAAGAGCGGTCTTTTCGCATGAAAAAATGGCATCAGGCCGTAAAATGTGCCATGAACTGGGAAGCAGCGGGGGACTGAAATCATATCCGAAATCACAACTGAAACCATATTTATAAAAAATTTTACCAAAAGTATTGACATGCCTGTTCAATAATGTTAAATTATGACCAGGATTAGCACTCGCTATCTTTGAGTGCTAACAGCAAGGGTGGTAAGAAATGAGTTTGAACGAAAGGAAACTTAAGATACTTCAGGCGATAATAGGCGATTTTGTGCGAACGGCAGAACCTGTAGGATCAAGGACACTTTCTAAAAAATATGATCTGGGCGTAAGCCCGGCGACCATAAGGAACGAGATGTCCGATCTGGAGGATATGGGATTTCTGACACATCCCCACACTTCAGCAGGACGTGTGCCTTCAGAAAAGGCATACAGGCTTTATGTGGACGAAATAATGTCAGGCGGCGGAAAGTATCATCTTTCCAAAGACGAGAAGGACAGCATAGCCTCTAAACTTTATGACAATGTTTCCGAACTGGATAAGACCATAGAGCGGGCAGCAGAGATCCTTTCGGAGATCACAAACCTGACATCATTTGCCATGACTCCCAAACAGGACGAAGACACCCTGAGGTTCATCAATGTCCTTCCTGTGGACGAAAGTACTGTTGTGCTCATGATAGTTTCCGAAACAGGCAAAGTTTCAAATACGGCTCTCAAGCTTAATGTGCCATACACGGATGAATCACTGAAAATACTGTCAAAAACCATGACGTTCAATTATCAGGGCAAAACTCTCAGTCAGGCTCTTACCATGGACATAATAGAATCTTTCGAGAGTGACATAGAAGCCATGAGCCGGCTTGCAAAAAACATAATGCCCAATTTCATGAGAACTCTGGAGGAAATGCTCAATGTGAGACTTTATATGGACGGGCTCTCTAATATTTTCTCCATACCCGAATATAATGACCTGGGCAAAGCCAAGCTGTTCATGGAGATGCTGAACAAGAAAGAAGATTTCACCAAGAAGATCATTACCCGGGAAGACGGTCTTATAGTGACCATAGGAACAGAAAATGCCGATGAAAACATGAGAGAGTGCAGCCTTGTGACGGCCACCTATCATGTGGACGGCAAACTTGTGGGGAAACTGGGAGTAATAGGACCCACCAGGATGAAATATGATCAGATCACTTCGGTCATAGAATATCTGACAGATAATATAAGCAATGCCTATAAGCTTACGGGAGGAGAAAAAGAAGATGACTGAAAAAAAAGATAAAATGTCCCAAGAAGAAAAAAAAGAACAGAAAATAAAGGATGGTTCCGGGGAAGAAAAGAATAAAGACAGGAAACACGACACAAAAAAAGAAGAAGCCGGAAAAAAAGAAAAAAACATTCCAAAAGACGAAAAGGAACCTGACACAGCGGAAGAAAAAAAGGAAACCGAAGAAGACGAGGATCTGAAAACAAGATATCTGCGTCTTATGGCAGATTTTCAGAACTATAAAAAACGTTCCGAAAAACAAAGGGGCGAAGTCCAGGCTTACGCCAACGAAAAAATAGTCACCCAATTGCTGGATGTTATGGATAACTTCGAAAGAGCTCTTGACCGGGATCCATCGGGGTCTGAGAAATTCCATGAAGGAATGGTCATGATATTCGATCAGATGAAGGGAGTTTTGAAGAACTCCGGCGTTGAAGAAATAGAAGCGGACGGAAATGAGTTCGATCCGACTTTGCACAATGCGGTCATGACCGAAAAAACAGACAGGATCAAAAGCGGCCATGTTGTGCAGGTGATGCAGAAGGGGTACACCTTGAACGGCAAAGTGATACGTCCTTCCATGGTCAAAGTGGCCGAATAAAATCAAAAAATCTAAGAAAGTAAAGGAGATAAAAAAATGGGAAAAGTAATAGGAATAGACCTGGGAACAACAAATTCATGCGTATCGGTGCTTGAAGGGGGAGACCCGGTAGTTATCGCCAATGCGGAAGGCCAGAGAACGACACCTTCAGTGGTGGCATTCACAAAGGGCGGAGAAAGGCTTGTGGGAGAGACAGCAAAAAGACAGGCCATAACCAACCCCGGCAGAACCATATCCTCAATAAAAAGACACATGGGAACAAATTATAACGTGGAAATAGACGGCAAGAAATATACCCCCCAGGATATTTCTGCCATGGTGCTCGGCAAGCTCAAGACGGATGCAGAAAGCTATCTGGGAGAGAAAGTAACAGAAGCTGTAATAACGGTACCTGCCTACTTTACAGACAGTCAGAAGCAGGCCACAAAGGATGCGGGCAAGATAGCGGGCCTGGAAGTCAAAAGAATTATAAACGAGCCTACAGCCGCCTCGTTGGCTTACGGCCTTGACAAAGAAGCAGGCACTCACAAAATACTGGTCTACGACCTGGGCGGAGGTACCTTCGACGTTTCTATCCTTGAACTGGGAGACGGTGTGTTCGAAGTGCTGGCAACGAACGGCAACAACAAGCTGGGCGGAGACGATTTCGATAATATACTTCTGGATTTCATGGCTGACAGCTTTGCAAAAGAAAACGGAGTCGATCTGAGAAAAGACAAAATGGCTCTGCAGCGGTTGAGAGAAGCTGCAGAAAAGGCAAAAAAAGAACTTTCCAGTGCTCAGACCACCAATGTCAACCTTCCGTTCATCACAGTAAATGATGCCGGCCCTCTGCACATGAACATGGATATCACAAGAGCTAAATTTGAGCAGCTGACAGGCTCACTGGTAGAAAAGACCATAGGCCCCATGAAAAAAGCCATGGCAGATGCAGGTGTGACCAACAGCGACATTGAAAAAGTGATACTGGTGGGAGGATCCACAAGGACTCCTTCCGTGCAGGAAGCCGTAAAGAAAATAACAGGTAAAGATCCTTTCAAGGGAATAAACCCGGATGAATGCGTTGCAATAGGTGCAGCCATACAGGCAGGTGTACTTACGGGAGAAGTAAAGGATGTACTGCTTCTTGATGTCACTCCTCTTTCACTGTCAATAGAGACCCTGGGAGGTGTTGCCACAAGACTCATAGAAAGAAACACTACCATACCCACCAAGAAGAGCCAGATATTCTCCACGGCTGCAGATAATCAGACAGCTGTCGATATACATGTTCTACAGGGAGAAAGGGATATGGCTGCAGGCAATATCACCCTGGGAAGATTCCAGCTGGCGGGGATACCTCCGGCGCCAAGAGGAGTTCCCCAGATCGAAGTTACATTTGATATCGATGCAAACGGCATCGTAAATGTAAGCGCAAAGGATATGGG
>JAAYYX010000277.1 GCA_012515135.1 Clostridiales bacterium
CCTTCGGTGTTTATGGTTCTCTGAAGCAGATCCAGATAGTAATCGGCGATTTCGTCATCGCTGTTGAATTTTACTGCAGCGGGAGCATAATAGGGATAAGGTCCTTCGAAGTGAACGAATCCGGCCGGACCAGGCTCATTTGCGAAGTGCCTGGGTTCGCCCGTGAGACATCCTGCGCCGGCAGATGCTCCGTGATAACATCTCTGCATTGACAGTATCTTCCATTTGCCTGTGTACTGTTTTGCTATTTTGATAGCGTTTTCATTGGCTTCTGCACCGGCATTTGTGAAAAATACCTTTGCACCTTCGAGCCCTGACATTTTAACAAGAGCTTCTGCAGCATTTGATCTTGCTTCGACTGCAAATCCGGGACCCATGAACGGCATCAGATCAGCCTGTGCTTTTATCGCATCGATGAGAGCCTTGTTGTGATGCCCTAAATTCAGATTGACCAGCTGGCTGGACATATCTGCGTATTTGTTTCCGTCTTCATCATAGAAGTATATGCCTTCAGCCTTGGTTATAACTTTGGGATTCAGAGCGCCCTGAGTGCTCCATGAATGCATGTTATACTTCAAGCTTTTTTCTTTTATATCTGACATTTTTGTTTCTCCTTATAAATATATTTTATGATCAAGGGCACAGGCTCTGCGCCCTTGATCTCTTATGTGGGTTATGCCATTAAGCGTCGATTTTTGATTTCACTTCTGCGTTGTCAAACAGATCTTCGTCTGTAGGCTGCCATGATGGTATCTCTTTGCATACATAGTTGAAGTTCATCAGATCTTTGTATGTGGCGTTCCATGAAATACTGTTGTGTCCCCATGTTCCGCATCCGAGAGTCATTGACATCGGGAATCCGCAGGTCCATGAACCGGAATTTGACAGTGACTGAGGAAGATTCCAGCAAATCTTGCATACAGGAACTTCTGCTCCCATTTTGTCTACTCTTTCTTTTATTGTTGTATGGATGCCTGCAGAATGTCCTTTACCCTGGTAGTCGAGGATCTTGTTGAGCTTTTCAAGGGCGTCGTCGAAATCCTTGGCTTTTCTTACTCCGGAAACAGGAGAAAGCTTTTCGCCGGTGAACGGGAATTCATTGCCGTATCCACCATTCTCTTCAACCATTATCATTTTCGTTCCTTCGGGAACTTTTACACCTGCGATCTCTGCGATCTTGGCTGCGGGCTGAGCGACGATGGCTCTGTTAAGGTCATGGTTCTTGGGTGATTCCGGCCAAAGAGTCTTGAGTATCTTCTGCTTGTCTTCGGAATCTTCTTTTACCATTACAGCGCCCTGTTTCGCCATTGCTTCTACAAACTTGTCATAAACAGATTCAATAACGATGATGTTGTTTTCTGTCGAGCATGAGGTGGCATTGTCAAAAGTTTTTGATCTAACCAGCATATCAGCTGCTTTGTCAAGGTCTGCAGTTTCATCAACTATTGATACTACGTTTCCTGTGCCTACGCCTATTGCCGGTACTCCTGATGAGTATGCCTGTCTTACCATGGGTGTTCCGCCTGTTGCCAGGATGAAATCTACCTGTTTGAAGATCTCTCCGGAAGTTTCGATGGAAACCATTTCGGGCTCAACTGCCTGTACCAGATCCTCGGGATATCCCATTTTCTTTATTGTCTTTCTGATTTCTTCTGTAACGACCCAGTTGGTTTTTCTTGCCTTCGGATGAGGTGCAAGGATAACGGCATTACGGGTTTTAAGAGCCATAAGAGATTTTACTACAGGTGTTGCTTCGCCGTTTGTAACGGGGATTATAGCACCTATAACTCCCATTGGACGGGCATAGGTCTCTTTTCCCATTTCTTCATCGACTTCGATGAGACCAACTGATTTCTTGCCTTTCATCTGACAGTATGTGCCCTTTACTTTTCCGAACATTTTGAGCTGCTTGTCCTTTGGAACTCCCATGCCGGATTCTTCAACCAGCATTTCTCCGAATTTCAGAGCCACTTCGGGTTTAGTCAGAGCATAAGCTACTGCAGCTGTAAGATCGTCAACGTCTCTCTGTGTGAAGTTCTCAGCAACTGCCTGAGCTTTTTTTGCCTTTGCTACAAGGCCGGCTACATAGTCATGTGCATTCATTGCCATTTTTTAAAGTCCTCCTTAAAAAATTTAATAGAAAAATTTATTTGTTATTTTCAGACGGCTTTTTTGCCGCGCATCTTTATTTAACGCAATTTCTATGCCAGAAGGACAAATACAAGAAAAAAAGAAAATAATATGACAACTGGCAGTAAATAATAAAATAATCCTTGAAATTTCAACGCCAACAACAAAGTCGGATTTGAAGAAAAAAAAGAAAAATAAATGTTTGGAAAAGACAAAAAGTAAAAATCGATACATTTCCGTATCGATTTTTGGTATAATTGTATACTTTTTTTTGCAACTGCTGAAAAATCAACGCCAAAGGGAAACGATACAGAAAAGTATCAGCGATACTATTTTGTATCAATGACTGCCAGCCCATATTTATGAAGTTTCCGAACTACCGTGGGCTGACTTATTCCAAGGGCTTTGGCAATAGCTCTGGTTGATTTGTATTTATTCAATGCATCGGAAAGGATTTTTTTTTCAGCCTTTGCCAGTGAATTGCCCAGGGACATCGGACCGGAAGAGAATTCTTCACCGGACTCATTTGTTGTTTCTTTTATAAACCCCGGAAGCTCATCTGCTGTGATTATATCTTCTCTGCAGGTGAGGATCAGTCTTTCGATTATATTCTGCAGTTCTCTGATGTTTCCCGGCCAGTCATATTTCAAAAGAACAGCTAAAGCGTTCTGGTCTATCTGTTTATGCTCATTGAGCTTTTTGTTGTATTCCTCCAGGTATTTGTTTATAAGAGGCAGTATATCCTCGGGACGCTCTCTTAATGGAGGAACGTTTATGGGAACCACGTTCAATCGGTAGTAAAGGTCCTCACGGAATCGGTTTTCGGTGACCAGCTCATGGAGATCTTTGTTGGTGGCGGATATTATACGCACATCCACCGGTATCTTTTTGACGCCGCCCACCTTTGTGATCTCACGTTCCTGTATGACCTGGAGCAGTTTGACCTGAAGGTTCAAAGGCAGTTCCGATATCTCATCCAAAAAAATGGTGCCGCCTTGAGCAGCTTCAAATAGCCCCTTTTTTCCTTCGGACCTTGAACCGGTAAAAGCGCCGCTTTCATAGCCGAACAGTTCTGATTCGATCAGATTTTCGGGTATGGCTCCGCAGTTTACCGTAACAAAGGGAGAATTCTTCCTGTTCCCGTTCTTATGAAGGATCTCGGCTATAAGGCCTTTTCCCACTCCCGACTCTCCCGTTATAAGAACGGTAGAATCTACTGCTGAAAGTCGTTTCGCCAACTGGACCACATTGAACATGGAATGGCTGCTGGCTATGATTCCCTGGTTTTGCAGTTTTTCGAAGGACTTCATCTCTTCCAGGGTGCCCTGAACGGTCTGCAGTTTGTTCTGAAGGGTGGAAAGTTCTGTTATATCTCTGGAAGTCGTTATCACTTTTGTGATGTTTCCGTTATCATCTTTTATGGGAGTTCCGGTGGACAGCAGCTTTTTGCCCTCTTTGTTTTCATGTATTATAGTAACTTCTTTTTTTTGTTCAAGGACAAGATTGGCAACAGAAGGCGAAAAAACCCCGTTCTTTTCCAGATCAAGAACATGGACTCCGACAACGTCTTTGGGAGCCACCTTGTAAAGATCCATGCAGGCCTTATTGCACCAAAGAGCGTATCCACTGCTGTCATCAATGAAAACCGCATCGCTTATGCTGTCCAGTATGGGGAAAAGCTCCCATTGAGAAAATTTATTTGAAGAAGAGTTTTTCATTTTGCCCTCACAAGTTTGTTGTTTTAATTTTGGTGTATATATTATATAATAAAAAAAAACATAATACAAGATATCCGATACAAAATCGTATCGGATGAGGGAGAATTGCGGAGGTAATTATCATGAAGAAATTTTATGTTTGCAGACATTGCGGAAATATCGTATTAAAGGTAAAGGATGCCGGTGTACCTTTGGTTTGCTGCGGTGAGAACATGACCGAACTGATCCCCGGCACTGTAGATGCAGCTTTGGAAAAACACGTTCCAAAAGTAACTGTTTCGGGAAGCACGATCACTGCTTTGATAGGTGAGGTAACACACCCGATGCAGGAAGAGCATTTCATAGAATGGGTCTATATGGAGACAGAAAAAGGTGCACAGATAAAATATTTGAAGCCCGGGGAAGAACCGAAAGCTGTTTTTGAAGTTGCTGACGGAGATAAGGCTTTGGCTGTATATGAGCACTGTAATCTTCACGGTCTTTGGAAAACTGAAGTATAAAAGTCTTTATCGAAGCCGGGAAAAAGACAAGTACTATACAATGCTCAAGTCAGAATAAGTACTTGACAAGTTCTTTGAGCAAGTGGTATATTAAGCGGGTAACTAAGAAGAAGTTATCCGCTTCTCACCTTTTTGGCCAATGTGCTGGATCGGTTGATAAAAAAGAATTGCATTTTGCATTAAAGCGGATATTTCTATCCGCTTTTTTTATGCCGTTATCCTGCCGGTTTGGGCAGGGCGAAATTGGAGGTAAAGAACGATTAGCAGGGAAAATCTTATAAACGAGGAAATCCGAGACAGAGAGCTTAGAATAATAAGCCAGGACGGAGAGCAGCTTGGTATAATGAGCCGTGATGAAGCGTTAAAACTGGCAGAGGAAAAGGGTCTTGATCTGGTCAACATATCACCCTCTGCAAAACCGCCTGTGTGTAAACTTCTGGATTACGGGAAGTACCGTTATGAACTTAAGAAAAAAGAGAAAGAAGCCAGGAAAAAGCAGACCACTGTACAGATAAAAGAGATACGTCTCAGCACTTTTATCGAAGATCACGACATTATGGTCAAGGCTAATACTGCATATAAATTTCTTGAGAACGGAGACAAGGTAAAAGTTACATTGAGATTCCGGGGAAGGGAAAGAGATTACACTGACAAGGGACGGGAAGTTATGGAGAAATTCGCAAAAGCCGTTTCGGAAGTAAGTGAAATCGAAAAGAGACCAAAATTCGAAGGCAGGAGTCTTACCATGTTCCTGACACCAAAAGCGGAAAAATTAAAGGAAAAGTAAATAAAACAAAAATACAGGAGGAATTATCACCATGGCGAAAAACAAGATGAAGTCACACAGAGGCGCATGCAAAAGATTCAAGCTGACAGGTTCCGGAAAAGTCAAGAGGAACAAGGCATATAAACGCCATATTCTTACCAAGAAAAGCGCAAAGAGAAAAAGAGGGCTGAGAAAAGCAACTATAATGACCGGTGCCGATATGAAACGCATAAAGAATGCGATGGGCAAATAGAAAGGGAGGTAAGAAAAAATGGCAAGAGTAAAAAAAGGCGTGAATGCGCATAAAAGACATAAAAAAGTACTGAAGCAGGCAAAGGGCTTTTACGGACAGAAGAGCAAGGTGTTCAAAGCTGCAAATCCTGCAGTGATGAGAGCACTGCGATCTGCTTATGTGGGAAGAAAAAACAAAAAAAGAGAATACAGAAAACTTTGGATAACAAGAATAAATGCCGGTGCCAGGATGAACGGTTTATCATACAGCAGGTTAATGAATGGCCTGAGAACATCCGGTATAGAAATAAACAGAAAAATGCTGGCGGAAATGGCAGTACATGATGAAGCTGCTTTTGCAGAACTTTGCGACACCGCAAAGAAAGCGGTAAAATAAAAAGTCAAAAAGCAGGACATTGTCCTGCTTTTTATGATGAACACATGAATAAATACTTGCATTATGTTGAGAAAATGAAAAAAGCGTGTTGTTTTTCAACGCAGCTTTGATTTCCGGATGATGCATGCTAAACTGGCTGATATGGACTTTAATGATCCCGGTAAAGGGGGAATGTCCAGATAAAGGACGGACAAACAAAAAACGGACAGATCCGGTAAATCAAGAACAACCGGTAAAACAGGAAGAAACGAGGAAAATAAATGAAAAAATTCGGATGGATACTTTTTTTGACAACTTTTGCCGCATCGGTTGTTTTAAGCATAATTACGGCGACCGGAACTTTTGGTGTATCGGGAGCTGTGATCTCGGCACTGCTTTTTCCGGTGACAGCTTATGCTTACCCTATTTATGCGGCAGTCACCATGGGAGGATATTATTTTATATTCCCGGTGGTTTTTTATGTTTTGCAGATAGCCGCTTTTTTCATATGTGCTTACGGGTATGGGAGTGAAAAGCTTCCCGGAGGCATTGAGACCGAAGATGAATATGAAGCAAGGGGTTTTGGAAAAGCTGCAGGCATAATTCTGAAAACCGCAGGAATGATTTTGATTTTTGTAGCCCTTTCAGTTTTTACGGGAGCCTTTACAAGAATGGCATTATTAAACGGAGGGATCACATGGCTTTTGCCGGTGGCAGCAATAGCGGTTGCAGCCCTTTTTATATGCATCCTGCTGAGAATAAAAAGTGATAGCAGGTATAACATAAAGAACCGCAAAAAAAGAGATCTTATAATAGCCGCGGTACTGGCTCTGGTATTTACAGTATCCGCCTATTTCGGATATGACTATTTTTTCGGGCCCGCTTACAGTTCTTATGATCTTTCAAAGTATGTAAAAGTCGGTCAGTATAAAGGACTTGAAAAAGAGCAGGTCTCAATAAAAGTAAAGGATTCCGAAGTAAAGGAAAAAATAGACGAAAACCTTAAAGCGGCGGCAACCACAGAAGAGACAGAAAAAGGCAAAGTAGAAAAAGATGATACAGTCAACATAGATTATGTGGGGAAAATAAACGGCAAGAAATTTGACGGAGGTTCTGCAGAAGGCTACAGTCTCACCATAGGTTCGGGCACCTTTATAGATGGATTCGAAGATGGACTTGTCGGCAAAAAAATCGGAGACACTGTATCTTTGGATCTTACTTTCCCCGAAGATTATTCGGATGAAAGTGTGGCCGGAAGAGATGTGATATTCAAAGTCACCATCAATTCAAAAGAAGTAACAGTTGTGCCGGAACTTAACGAGGAATTCATAAAAGAAAAAAGTGACAGCGACACAGTAAAGGAATACAGGAAAGAGATAAAAGACAAACTCTATAAACAAAAAGAAAAAGAGGCGGATGAAGAGCAGAAAACAAAATTGTGGAACCGGGTGGTGGAAGACTCTGAAGTGATAAAATATCCCAAGAGAGAAATGAAATCTCTACAGAATGATCTGATAAATGAATACAAAGATTATGCAAAGCAGTATGAGATGGAATTCAAGGATTTTCTCAAACAGTATGCCGGGATAGAAAGTGTCAAGGAGTTCAAAAAACAGGCAAAGGAATATGCCGGGATAATAATAAAGGAAGAAATGGTACTTTATTATATTGCAGACAAAGAAGATATTATCATGACCGGGAAAGAATATGATTCCTTTGTTACAAAAACTTTGAAGACTTACGGGTACACAAGAGAGCAGTTCCAAGAAGCTCAGGGGCAGAGTTATGAAGAAGCTGTAGGAAAGAGCGTTATCGAAAGGCAGATATATATGGAGAAAGTAAAAGATTTCATATTCTCAAAAGCAAAAATAAAAGAAGAAGAGTAATAAGATCATCAAAGCAAAATAAAGTTTTATTATTAAAAAATATTGTATGAGGCTGCAATTTGTGGTAATATCGGTACGTTAGTTATCAATCGGCCCTTGATTGCAGCCTTTTTTTTGCGCAAAAGCAAACAAACACAAAAGGAAACAAGGACAAGAACGAAACTACGATTCTCTGGAGAGCCCCATAAGGGGCGCCGAAGGTGGAGGCCGGTCATACCGGTGAGTCTCTCAGGCAACAGGACAGAGCATAGTAGCGATGTCTTCTCTCTGGAAAGTCGAAATTATCGGCTTTTTTTTATTTATTTTTCAGGAAAAGAGGAGAAGCGAAATGGAACGATTTACAAACATATTGGTCAGCATTGATGATGTGGTATGGGGAGTGCCCCTTATCATACTCATAATGGGGACCGGTATATTACTCACGGTAAGACTGGGAGTTTTACAGTTCAGACATCTTCCCAAGGCACTTAAGTATATGGTCCACAATGAAGAAGGCGGAAAGGGAGAAGTCACCAGTTTCGGTGCCCTTTGCACGGCAATGGCCGCCACGGTGGGAACAGGAAATATAGTGGGGGTGGCAACAGCCATAATCGCCGGCGGCCCGGGAGCTTTGTTCTGGATGATCCTTGCGGCATGTTTTGGGATGGCAACAAAATATTCGGAAGGTCTTTTGGCTGTAAAATACCGTACACTGGATGACAACGGGCATGCACTGGGAGGACCTTTCTACTATATAGAAAAAGGGATGGGAAGCCGGTGGAAATGGCTGGCCAAGACCTTTGCTTTTTTCGGAACTGCTGCCGGACTCCTTGGCATAGGCACCATAACACAGGTAAACGGGATAGCATCTGCAACGAATACTTTTTTTGATCCTGAAAACACAAA
>JAAYYX010000068.1 GCA_012515135.1 Clostridiales bacterium
AAAAGAGAAAAAGATATACTGCACAGGGTATCCGAAGAGATCGGTGAACCTTTGGACGGATATGCAAGATTGCTTTTCAATACTATTTTTGATGTCAGCAGATCCTATCAGAATAATTATATGGCAGGAAGATCCCGGTTATCTGCACTCATTGATGAAGCACTTTCACAAACTCCGGATCTTTTCCCGAAAAAAGCTGTTGTGGGTTGTCAGGGCATAGCCGGATCCTATTCTCAGGCCGCGGCGGAAAAACTTTTTGCGGTGCCGTCAGTAATGTATTTCAACAGTTTCGAAGGTGTTTTTAATGCTGTTGAAAAAGGTCTTTGTCAATATGGCATCCTTCCCATCGAAAACAGCTCTTACGGTTCTGTCGGTGCTGTTTATGACCTTATGCAGAACTATAATTTCTATATAATAAAAAGTCTTCGCTTAAGGGTAAGCCATAATCTTATGGCAAAAGCCGGCACAAAGCTTTCTGATATAAGAGAGATATTCTCTCACGAACAGGCCATCGGTCAGTGCGGCGATTTTATCAAAGAACTTAACGACATCAAAATAACCGTATGCGACAATACTGCAGTTGCAGCAAAAATGGTGGCCGAAAGCGACAGAACAGATGTTGCTGCCATTTCTTCAAAAGAGTGCATTGAACTTTACGGCCTTGAACTGCTAAAAAGAAATATACAGATCAGTGACAATAATTACACCCGTTTTATCTGTTTTTCAAAAAAGCTTGAGATCTATCCCGGTGCAAATAAAATGACTCTTATTCTTTCGCTGCCCAATACGCCCTGCTCTCTTTATCATACAATAGCAAAATTTGCAGCCATGGGAATAAATCTGACCAAACTGGAATCGAGACCGATCCCCGGAAGCGACTTTGAATTCATGTTTTATTTTGATCTGGAAGCCTCGGTATACTCCAGGGAGCTTCTGGATCTTCTGGGAGAAATGCAGGAAGGGCCTGAAATTTTTTCATTCCTTGGCTGCTATATGGAGGCAATATAATGAGTTACGGTCTTTTAGGCGCCTCTTTGAGCCACAGCTATTCAAAGGAAATTCATCAGGCCATGGGAAAATATGAATATGAACTTTTCTGTGTATCACCTGAAGACCTGCCGGCTTTTTTGCGTAAAAGAAATTTTGACGGTCTTAATGTTACCATACCCTATAAAAAAGATGTCATGGCCTTTTGTGACTTTATTGACCCTGCCGCCGAAAAAATCGGTTCTGTAAATACTCTATATTTCAAAAATGGAGCTCTCCGGGGCGCCAATACCGATCATTCCGGTTTTATATATATGGTAAAGAGATCCGGCATTTCAGTCTCAGGTAAAAAAGTCCTTGTCCTTGGCAGCGGCGGTGCAAGTCTGGCGGTAAAAAAAGCTTTGGAAGATCTTAAGGCCAGAGAGATATTAACAGCTTCAAGAAAAAAAGCCGGAGGTTTTGTTTCTTATGCTGATCTGCCCAAGGATGCCGAAATCATCATAAATACCACCCCTTCGGGGATGTTCCCCGACAATACGGAGGATCCCGTTATAGACCTTTCTCTTTTCAAAAATTGCATCGGTGTTTTTGACCTTATATATAACCCCTTTGTGACCCCTCTGCTTTTTAGAGCCGGCGAGCTTGATATCCCGGGATCAAACGGTTTCCCCATGCTTGTGGCTCAGGCTACAGCCGCGGGCGAACTGTTTACCGGCGCAGACGACCTTCATTGTATGAATGAGCTTCTGATCAAAAAACTTGTCGCTCAAAAAGAAAACATCGTTCTTGTTGGTATGCCCGGATGCGGCAAAACCACCGTGGGACAACTGTTGGCAAAAAAGCTGGATAGAATTTTTGTCGATACGGATGATGAAATATCCATATCCGATGGCAAAAGTGCAGGAGATATTATTATCGGCCGGGGAGAAGCGTATTTTCGTGAACTGGAAACCCGGGTCTGCAAAGAACTGGGCAAAAGAAATTCCCTTATTATAGCCACCGGCGGAGGGGCAGTTCTTAAAAAAGAAAATATCAGAGCTCTTAAACAAAACGGAAAAATAATCTTTGTAGAACGTCCTGTCGATATGCTTTCAAAGAAAGGCCGTCCCCTTTCACAGGGGGAAAAATCTCTCCGGGAACTTTATGAAGAGAGGTTGTCTTTCTATAAAAACTATTCCGATCTTTCCATAAAAAATGACGGACTCCCGGAAGAGTCCGCCTTAAAAATTCTAGAGTTTTTGGATCTGCTATAATCTTATGTATTTTTTTGCTGAATAAATACTGAAGACTTTTTTGCCGCTTACAATATTATATGCTTTTACCTTGAAGGAATACTTGACTCCTTTTTTTAATTTTTTGTAGTTGTATGAAAGTTTAAGGCCATCACGTATAACTTTGATTTTAACAAATTTATCTTTTTTTGCCGAATACCTATATACTGCATAACCGTCTGCACCGGTAACTTTTTTCCATTTGATTTTTGCTGTTTTGCTGCTTTTTTCTGTTACCTTTACTCCCTGAGGAGCGGGGGTTATGTATTTGACTTTGATTACCGTGTATTTTCTGTTTGGCAGATTCTTTTTGTAGTAGTAATTCGTTTTCTTTATTGTGACTTTGGCCGCAGAGCCTATCTTTACTTTCCCTTTTCCGTTTTGTTTTATGGCATATGCCTTACCGGAGATCTCTGCCACACTATTCTCTGTTCCCTGCAGCACGACTTTGGCCGACTTGGAATTTTTGATATAAATACCGTATGACTTGGCTCCAGTTGCGGAAATCGTTCCTGCATTGACGGTAAGTTTCCCTT
>JAAYYX010000069.1 GCA_012515135.1 Clostridiales bacterium
AAATACTGGACTGTTCCGGACTGCAATGCCCCGGTCCCATAATGAAGGTCAACGAAACATTAAAAGAAATGGAAGACGGTGAAGTATTAAAGGTATCGGCAACGGATATGGGATTTGCCGCAGATGTGGATGCATGGTGCAGACGGACCGGAAACACCCTGGTAAAGACAGAAAGACAGGGAAAAGAAAACATTGTTTATATTAGAAAGGGAACCGGAGAAAATCCACTCAATAAGGAAAAACAAATCGGGGAAACGGTTGACGGAAAAACCATTATTGTATTCAGTGGTGATCTGGATAAGGTGCTGGCATCATTTATTATTGCCAATGGCGCAGCGGCCATGGGAAGAAACGTAACTATGTTCTTTACTTTTTGGGGACTTAATGCATTGAGAAAGTCACAATCAGATCCGGTAAAGAAACCTTTTATGGATAAAATGTTCGGGGCAATGATGCCCAAAGGAACAGGCAAACTTAAACTTTCAAAAATGAATATGGCCGGAATGGGAACTGCAATGATGAAGAAAGTGATGAATGATAAAAATGTTGACTCTCTTGAGCTACTTATGAAAAATGCAATGAAAAACGGTGTAAAACTGGTGGCCTGCACTATGTCAATGGACATAATGGGCATTACAAAGGAAGAACTGATAGACGGTATTGAGCTGGCGGGAGTTGCCTCATATCTTGGAGATGCAGAAGAGTCAAATGTAAACCTGTTTATTTAAAAAATACAAGTAAATGCGACACTATGGCAGAGCAATAACCAATGATAGTAATAATAAGAATAAATAACAGGAAAAATGAAAGAACAGAAAGGATCGTAGATGGAAAAAGCTGATGCGAGTTTTACTTTTATCGACAGGGTAGAAGAAATAGAACTTAATATCGACGATGGCCGATGGCAGTCTGCATTGGCGCTAGCCTTGACACTTCCTGATATATGCGGAGGCATAGCTTTCCCTGAAGTTGTAAAAAAATATAAGAACGGCCGGATCATGCTGGATAACGAAGGGAAACCTGCAAGGGATACGGGGAGACAATATATTCTCTGGTTCGACACTTATGCTTCAGGATTCTTTCTGAAAGAACCGGGAGATGAGGATCCATATATAGATGGTGAAAAATGCTGGCAACTCAGATGCGAATATCTGCATCAAAACAAAGGCTTTGACAATGAAAGCGACGAAAATGAAGTGCATTTCCATCTGGGTATAAACTGCGGAAGCACTGTATGCAGTCTGGATACTGAATCGGTAAAAAACGGTATAGAGAATATAAGGCTGGATATAAGAGAACTTTGCCGGAGATCATGTTTGGCAGCAAGAGCATATTATGATAAATTGAAGTATGAAAAGGATTTTGATCTCTACAACACTCCCGTTATTGACTTTTTGAAGTGGAAGGAAGAACAGGAACCTTCAAAAAAAAGCATATTGATCCTGACTGAAGACAGAGATTACGGAAAAGGCCTCCAATTAGCTCTGAAAACACCAAATGTACAAACTGTTTTTTGCGCTGAATGGGAAGAGGCAAAAGAAAAGTTAAGGCGCCGGCGGCCGACGGTATGGATAATCGATGAGGCCTTTATCCATACAAAAGTCATAAAAAGCGCTTTGTCAAAATCCGAAAAAGTTTTTGTGATTACAGGAAACGAAGAAACAGACACGAGTGAAAACAGGGATATCCAAACACTTCCGAAAGCACAGGGGCTTAAGGAACTGAGAGACAGGATACGTTCCCTTCTTTAAAAGAGGCTTATGATATGGAAATAATCATCTTGATACCGGCACTGATAATAATCACACTTTTGATTTTCATTTTGTTTAGAATGGATAAAGAAACAAAACGTATCAATGAAGAACTGAAGAAACAGATCGAAAAGAACAGGGGGCTTGAAAATCAAGGGAAAGAAAAGCAAAAAAGTTTTTATGATTCTGCATCTTCTATTTATCTTTATTCCCAGCTTTGTGAGGAATCAATCGAAAATTCAGTTGTCAAAGGTCATATCAGGATAATAATAAGAGAAACCAAAAAAATCCTTGAAAATATAGAATAGGCATATCTGCCTTGGTATGAGATGGAAAGAAGGGCTTAGAAACTGCTTTAACCAGGTTTTCAAGCCTTTTTTATACTCAAATATTATAATACTAAAAGTCTTTATTACGGGGATCGGCATATTGTCATGGATATCGGATTTCTGTTTATTAAGTCCTTATCAGGGTAATGAATATTATAATAATAAAATTCGAAATGACATTCAATCAACAGGTTAAAGCTGTTTTTTTGAAAAAGAGGTAAATATTATGGATAACTATAGAAAAGTATCAAAAGTAACAAAAGGAAAACCGGCCATTGACGGCGCAGGTGTAAAACTGGTCAGGGTTATCGGACATGAAGACACTAAGGACTATGACCCCTTCCTTATGCTTGATGCCTTTGATTCCAAAGATCCTGATGACTATACAAAAGGATTCCCCTGGCATCCCCACAGGGGCATAGAAACTATAACATATTTGATAAAGGGAGACATTGAACACGGAGACAGTCTGGGAAACAGTGGTAGCATAAAAGACGGTGATTGTCAGTGGATGACTGCAGGTTCGGGAATAATACATCAGGAAATGCCAAAAAAAACCGAAAGGATGTTGGGTGCACAGCTTTGGTTGAATCTGCCGGCATCCAAAAAAATGACAAAGCCGGCTTACGGTGACATCAAGGCAGAAAGTGTTCCGCTTATCCGGGAAGACGGGGCAAAGATACGTGTGATATCCGGAGAATATCTGGGACAGAAAGGTGCCTTTGAAGGCAATTATATAAAGGCATCCTATCTTGATGTGGAGCTTTCTTCTGATCATGAATGGGTATTCAAAACTCCACCCGAAAACACTTTGTTCGTATATATTTTTTATGGAGAGGCTTTTTTTGATCCGCAAATCAAAGTTGATGAGGCCAATGGTTTGATCAGGGAAAAGCAGGCAGTTCTCATGGGCAGAGGAGAAAAGTTTTACATCAAAGCAGGTTCCGGTGATGTAAGATTCATACTTCTTTCTGCTCCGCCTTTGAATGAGCCGATAGCATGGGGAGGTCCAATAGTAATGAACACAAAAGAAGAACTGGATATGGCTTTTAGAGAATTGGATAATAACACTTTTATTAAATAATATGACAGAAAGGACAAAAAAATGGGAAAAGATATAATAAAGATCGCCGCATTCACAGGCAGCCTGAGAAAAGATTCATATAATAAAGCTGTGTTAAGAGCCGCCGGGGAGCTGCTTCCCGACAATGCCGTTATTGATATTATCGATCTGGCGGACATACCTTTTTTGAATGAAGATGAAGAAGCAAAAGGACTGCCGAGGACAGTTAAAGCTTTCAGAGAGAAGCTTTTTGAGGCGGATGCACTGCTTATCTCCACCCCGGAATACAATTTTTCCGTACCGCCTGTTTTGAAAAATGCCCTGGACTGGGCATCAAGGGGAGAGGACCTGCCTTTATACGGCAAGCCTGCAGCAATAGTAAGTGCTTCTCCCAGCAGGCTGGGGGGGGCCAGAGTTCAGTATCATTTGAGACAGGTATGTGTTTCACTTAATATTATAGCATTGAACAAGCCGGAGGTCCTGATAGCTCATGCGGATGAAAAGTTTGACAGGGAGGGTAAACTCACCCATGAAAGAACAAGAAAATCCTTGAGCCGTTTGCTTGAGGCTCTTGTTGAAAATACGAAAAAAACCAAGAATAAAGAATTGAAGTAAAAATCAACATAAAGGGAGTATCATATGAAAGATCATTTTAACAAAGAAGGCTTAAGAGAAATAAAATGGGAGACTCTTTCAGGCGAAGCAGCACTTGAGATGCTGTATTCACGAACAGAGGGGCTTACATCCGAAGAAGTCTCCAAAAGAAATGGTATATTCGGCGAAAATAAACTTCCTGAAGCAAAAAAGGACAGTGCCGTAAAAAGATTCCTGCTTCAGTTCCATAATGCATTTATTTATGTGCTGCTGGGAGCCTCTGTACTGACCGCCATAATGCGGCACTGGGTAGATACGGGAGTTATCCTGGGCGTTGTTGTAATAAATGCCATAGTGGGATATATACAGGAGGACAAAGCACAAAAAGCCCTGGACAGCATCAGAAATCTGCTTTCTCTTAAGGCTTCAGTTATGCGTGACGGCAAAAAGGGATCCGTGCCTGCGGAAACCCTGGTGCCCGGAGATTTGGTGTTGTTAAAGGCGGGAGACAAAATACCCGCAGACATGCGTCTTATTGATGTGAGCCGTTTCGAGGTGGACGAATCTTCTCTTACAGGAGAGTCTGTGGCTGTTTCCAAATCCACAGCCGTTGTCAGGCAGGGAACTGTTCTCGGAGAAAGATCCTCTATGGCATATGCGGGAACAACTGTGAGGACCGGAAGTGCAAAGGGAGTAGTGACCGCCACGGCAGCCGACACAGAAGTGGGCAAAATAAATACAATGCTTTCCGAAACAAAAACAACAACGACCCCATTGATAAGAAAAATAAACAGCCTGGGCAGGAATTTATCTTTTATTATACTGGGGTTTTCTGTTTTATTAATAATATATGCTGTTTTTGTAAATGATGCATCTCTTCCGGATACAATTATCGCTGTAATAGGACTTGCTGTGGCAGCCATACCCGAAGGTCTGCCTGCAGTCATAACTATAACTCTTGCCATAGGAGTTCAGCGAATGGCAAGAAGGAATTCCATCGTTAGACGATTGCCTTCCGTTGAAACTCTGGGGTCTGTCACAGTTATCTGTTCAGACAAAACAGGCACCCTTACAAAAAATGAAATGACAGCAACAAACATCTATACAGCAAAAGGAGAGTATTCTGTATCGGGGCCGGGATATGTCCCCGAAGGAGGAATAACAAAAGAACAAAAAACAGCTGACATAAGCAGTGACAGTTTGTTGTTCAGATTGATAGAAATATCGGATCTTTGCAATGATGCGGAAATAGTATGTGAAAACGATACATGGGTTCCCCACGGGGCTCCCACTGAAGCGGCACTTAAGGCTCTTGCACAAAAAGCGGGATATACCAAAGAAGGAACTGTCAAAGAAGACGAGATCCCATTTGATTCCGAATATAAATATCATGCGACATTGTACAAAGTAAAGGACAAGAAAATAATTCTGGCAAACGGAGCTCCTGAGAGGCTTATAGCCATCTGTGGTCTTCAGGAAACCGATAAAGGCAGGGAGGCTGTGGACAGGGGATACTGGGAAAAAATCATAGAGATGGCGGCGGCCCGGGGGCAGAGACTTATAGGCTGCGCATATGCAGAAGTTTCCCAGGAAAAATCAAATATAAGTCATGGTGATATGAATGAAAAAATGGTGTTTGCAGGAATAGTCGGAATAATAGATCCTCCGAGACCAGAGGCCATAGGATCCATAAAAATATGCAAGAATGCCGGGATACGCGTAAAGATGATAACAGGGGACCATGTGCTTACTGCAAGAGAAATAGGGAGGCAAATGGGTCTTACCGACAGAGACAAAGTATTAAGCGGGTCAGAGCTTGAAGAAATGAATGATGATCAGATACGTGAAGCAGTTAGCGAATGTGATATATTTGCAAGGACCAGTCCTGAGCATAAGCTAAGACTGGTAAAAGCCCTTCAGGAACAGGGCGAGATAGTGGCAATGACAGGAGATGGGGTCAATGATGCTCCCGCACTCAAAAAAGCTGACATAGGCGTTGCAATGGGCATAAAAGGCACTGAAGTTACTAAAGATTCTGCAGAGATGGTGCTGGCGGACGACAATTTCTCCTCAATAGTTTCGGCTGTGGAGGAAGGAAGGACTATATATGACAATATAAGAAAAGCGCTTTTGTTTATACTGCCTACAAATGCTGCAGAAGCCATGGTAATAGTGCTGGCAATTCTTTTCGGCTTTACAATGCCCATTACACCGGTACAGATACTTTGGGTAAACATGGTCACTGCTGTGACCCTTGCCCTTGCCCTTGCCTTTGAACCGGCAGAGGGAAACACCATGAGAAGGCCTCCCCGGCCTCCTAAAGAAGCTCTTATAGGCACATATTTTATGTTTCGTATTTTGCTTGTAGGAGGCTTTATAACGTTTTTTGTTATCACTTCTTTTTCCGGTCTGCTTGAAAGTCATGAAAGCGTTGCCTATGGCAGAACAATAGCGGTCAATGTACTGGTTTTTTGTGAGCTGTTTTACCTTTTCAACTGCAGGAAACTTGGAGAAACCATATTTGGAAGAAATTTTTTCGGAAGCAGGGCTGCATTTTTAGTATCAGGTATACTGGTGATCATCCAACTGGCATTCACATACCTTCCCTTCATGCATATCTGGTTCGGATCCGCACCTCTTTCGCCGGAAGACTGGCTTTATCCCTTGGGAGGAGGACTTATGATCCTTCTTATCGTAGAAATGGAGAAGTTATTGAGCAGTAAGTTTTTGGATAGAAACAATAAAAAAAACTAATATGAGATAAGAAAAGAGTATGAGTAAAATGGAATATAAAGATCAAACAAAGGAACAGCTTATTGAACGCATAGAAGAGCTGGATATCCTTAATCATCAGCTTCTAAAAGAAAAAGAGCAGGAGGGAAAACTGGAATATGACTGGACAGGCAATCTGGGTCACTGGTACTGGAATATCAAAACCAATAATGTTACATTCAATCCCTTGAAGGTGACTGTTTTGGGATATGAAAAAGAAGAGATACCTGAAATCGTTTCATATGAATTCTTTACGGATAAACTTCATCCGGAAGATCATGAAGGGACGATGCAGGCCATGAAAGACCATCTTTATGGCAGAGAACCTGTATATGAGGCGGAATACCGGATAAAAACCAAAGGGGGAAAATACAGATGGTATTATGACCGGGGCAAAATAACCAGAGTCGATGAAAAAGGAAAGCCGCTTTTTCTTGCCGGGATAGTTTTTGATATAACAGAGAAAAAAGAAGCCGAGCTGGCACTGGAGAATAAAAACAAAGAATTGGCAGAAATATCATCAGTTGACGGCCTTACAAAAATCAGCAACAGAAGAGCACTGATCGAGCATTTGAAAAAAACCGCTGCGGGTCCGGAGGCTTCAAAAAAGCATTTATCTGTTGCAATGTTTGATATAGATGATTTCAAAAAGGTCAATGATGCAAAAGGCCATGTTTATGGAGATAAGGTTCTTTTTGAAGTGGCAGCCATATTAGACGGAAGTATAAGGGATTCAGATCTTGCCGGCAGATACGGCGGAGAGGAGTTCATGGTCATTTTTTCAGATGCTGATGCTCAAAAAGCAGCAGGCATAGCCGAGAGAATAAGAGCATCCATCGAAAACAAGTTTATTGAGGAAGATCTGAAAATAACCGTAAGCGGCGGTATAAAACAGTATCAGGGAGAAGAACTTACTGATCTCATAAAGGCTGCAGATGAGAATCTTTATAAAGCAAAAAGAGCCGGAAAGAATCAGATAGTGTTTTGATAAAAGAATATGAATCAAGGGAATTCGATATTGATATCTGATATTAAAATCACAAAAAACAATTTTTCATTCAATAATAAAATCCCGCCGTGCCCGGATACTTTCAGTGAAACGGCAGCGGCGGGATTTTATTATTTTTGTTTCTTATTTACCCATAAATAACTCTATGTCTGAATCAACTGTATCGATACCGGCGATGCCGAACTTCTCAACAAGGACTTTTGCAATATTGGGTGAGAGAAATCCGGGAAGCGTGGGCCCCAGGTGTATATTCTTAACACCAAGATAAAGCAGTGCAAGAAGGACGATCACAGCTTTTTGCTCATACCATGCTATGTTGAATGCTATGGGAAGCTTGTTGATATCGTCAAGACCGAATACCTCCTGGAGTTTCATGGCTATCACAGCCAGAGAATAGGAGTCGTTGCACTGGCCTGCATCAAGTACTCTGGGTATGCCGCCAATGTCTCCAAGACCCAGTTTGTTGTAGCGGTATTTTGCACATCCCGCTGTCAGTATTACCGTATCCTTGGGGAGTTTTTTCGCGAACTCGGCATAGTATTCTCTTGATTTCATTCTGCCGTCGCAGCCTGCCATAACGAAGAATTTTTTTATGGCACCGGATTTGACCGCATCAACAACTTTATCGGCCAGGGCTATTACCTGATCATGTGCAAAGCCTCCTACGATATTTCCTGATTCGATTTCCTCTGGAGCAGGAAGGGTTTTTGCAAGGGATATTATCTCAGAGAAATCTTTTTTGCCGTTTTCGTCAGGCAGGATATGTTTGCATCCGGGATAACCGGTGGAGCCCGTTGTAAAAATCCTTCCCTTTATTTCTTCGCTTCTGGGAGGGACTATACAGTTGGTAGTAAAAAGGATCGGCCCATGGAAAGGTCCGAACTCATCGATCTGTCTCCACCAGGCATTGCCGTAATTCCCCACAAAATTATCATACTTTTTGAAAGCCGGATAGTAATGTGAAGGTAGCATTTCACTGTGGGTATACACATCTACACCTGTGCCTTTTGTCTGTTCAAGCAGTTGTTCCAGATCTGTAAGGTCATGGCCGGTGATAAGGATCGCCGGATTATTTCTTACGCCTATGTTTACTTCAGTGATTTCGGGAGTCCCGAATCTTGTGGTATTGGCTTCATCCAGAAGAGCCATGGCTTTCACACCGTGTTCTCCTGTTTTCATTGTGAGTGCCACCAGTTCATCTGCAGTCATGGAGTCATCCAGTGTGGCAGCGAGAGCTTCATAAATAAAAGCATTTATTTCAAGATTTTCTTTGCCTATATTGTTTGCATGCTCAGTATATGCAGCCATCCCTTTAAGCCCGTATGTTATCATTTCACGAAGAGAACGGACATCTTCATTTTCTGTGGACAAAACACCAATAGCATCTGCTTTTTCAAGCATAGAATCTCTAGAATCCACACTGAATAAAGCAGCATCATGAAGGCACTCCGGGTAAGAACTTTTTTTGAGTTCATCTCTGAGAGAGATCATTTTTTTTATTTGAGCTTCAATTGAGCCGTCATCGAAATTTGCATTGGTAATAGTCATAAAAAGACTGTTGAGAACTTCGTGGTTGACTTTTTTAATGGACCCGACATCTGTTTTACTTTTTATAACGATATCTGAAATCCCCTTAAGAGTGTAGATCAGAAGATCCTGAAGTTTTGCAACTTCTTCGGTTTTCCCGCAGACACCACGGATCTTACAGCCCTGTCCTCCGGCTGTTTCCTGGCATTGGTAACAAAACATACTCATATTGTGTTCCTCCTCTATTCTTCAGTTGGTTCAAATTCATCTTTACCGACAAAGCATATTGGACAGTGCCAGTCATCGGGAAGTTCTTCAAAAGGTGTACCCTCCGATATACCTCCATCGGGATCGCCCAGCTCGGGGTCATATACATATCCGCAGGGGATACATGTGTACTTTTTCATTTGTTTCTCCTTTCCTGTAAACCTGTTTTTGATAAAAGATACTATTTTAATATTTTGGCCCATTGCCCAAAGGATTATCAGCCCTTGGGTGCAGGGGCTTTTACGACAATAAGTTCAAGGGTTTCATCATGAAGGTTTTTTACATTCATTTTTGTATTGAAGGGTATCTTGAGAAGATCCCCCGATTCGTATTCATGTACTTCCTGATCATCAAGACCGATAGAAAGCCTGCCCCGTAAGACAGTCATATAAAGGTTTGAATTTGAAAAATGCTCAGGCAGCCCTTCGGTTTTGTTCAATACCATGTGCATGTAGTTTATATTCTCGTCAAGAAGTACTTTTTCTATCGTTTTTTTGTTCCCCTTATAGAGTCTGAAAACTTGTTCTACCATGGCTTATCACTCCCATCTGATATGATATGAATTGTATTATACTATAAAGCATCACTTTTGTATGTTGAAATTACAACATAATAACTATTTTTGTGATATAATTATAAAACCATATAATATATTTTCTGAATTCAGTATTATATTTACACAAATTCTGTCTTTCTGAAACAAAAATGTTGTGTTCCAATGACAAACATACTGTTTTTTATCATCAAAAATTAAAA
>JAAYYX010000278.1 GCA_012515135.1 Clostridiales bacterium
CCGAAAGGACTGGCGGAAATATGTGAGGGTGACGGAACAGTGGTATCTATAACCCAGGACAAGGAAAACAAGACAGAGGTCATAGTAAGAGGCGAAGAAGAGAAAAAATATATCGTGCCTTACGGAGCAAGACTTAATGTTGAAGAAGGAGATTTTGTAGAAGCGGGAGGTCAGATAACCAAGGGGCCGTTAAATCCCCATGACATATTAAGACTAAAGGGTGTCGAAGGTGTTTATCAGTATCTGCTTAAGGAAGTGCAGAGAGTTTACAAGCTTCAGGGCGTTGATATCAACGATAAGCACATAGAAGTAATAGTAAGCCAGATGCTCAGCAAGTATAAAATAGAAGAGGCGGGGGATACCCATCTTCTTCCCGGAGGCCTTTACTCCAAGTCTGAAGTAGATGATGCCGACAAAAAGACCGTAATGGCAAATGGCGAGACAGCTTCAACAAAGAGGATACTGCTGGGGATAACAAAAGCCTCCCTGGCCACCAATTCATTCCTGTCTGCTGCATCTTTCCAGGAAACCACAAGAGTACTGACAGATGCCGCAATAAAAGGCAAGAACGACAAATTGCTGGGACTCAAGGAAAATGTCATAATAGGGAAACTTATTCCTGCAGGCACCGGAATGAAGAGATATAAGAATATCGATGTGGATTACGGTGTGAACACCGAGTTCATGGAAAACTATGCCCAGATGCTATATGAACAGGAACAGGCCGAGGCAGAAGAAGATGAACTGGGACTTGCGGAAAGTGACCAGGAGATCCTCGTTTCTGACGAAGGCATAGAAATAGTACAGGAAAAAACAGAAGAAGATGATAGAAAAGAAGACTTTTTATCTGAAACTTCCGAAGACGAATAGTTTGTTGACAGATCAGGAAATCCTGTGTTAAACTAACCGTTGGTTTTGAGCTTTTCAACACAGAAAAGACTTGGAATATATAAAAACCCGTGATGCGGGAGAAAGGAGATCATGTATGCCAACCATTAATCAGCTGGTAAGACAAGGCAGAGAAAGCAGTGAAAGAAAGTCCACGGCTCCGGCTTTGAATAAGGGACTCAATACTCTTAGAAGAGTTTCTACCGACTTGAATTCACCCCAGAAAAGAGGCGTATGCACCTCAGTAAAGACCGTTACCCCAAAAAAGCCTAATTCAGCTTTGAGAAAGGTTGCCAGAGTACGTCTGACAAATGGTATCGAAGTTACAGCATATATTCCGGGAATAGGTCATAACCTTCAGGAACATAGTGTTGTACTTATAAGAGGCGGGAGAGTAAAAGACCTTCCCGGTGTAAGATACCATATCGTTAGAGGGACTCTTGACACGGCGGGGGTGGCCGACAGAAGTCAGTCACGCTCAAAATACGGTTCAAAGAGACCGAAGAAAAAGTAATTGATCGGGGAAAAATGCCCTTGATAAGATATATCATTGAGCATCGCGATCCGGAGAGAGATCATAACGGCTCCGGTTCGAGTACCGAAAGCATTATGGCAAGGAGGGAAGAGAAGTGCCAAGAAAAGGAAATGTGCCGAAGCGCGAAGTGCTTCCGGATCCCGTTTACGGCAGTGTGGCTGTTGCAAAAATGATCAACAGCATCATGCTGGACGGTAAAAAGGGAACCGCTCAGGCAATTGTTTATGGCGCCTTTGATAAGATAAAGGCGGACACCGGCAAAGACGCACTGGAAGTTTTTGAGGAAGCAATGAACAATATCATGCCTGTTGTGGAAGTGAAAGCAAGGCGTGTAGGCGGTGCAAACTATCAGGTGCCTGTGGAAGTAAGACCGGAAAGACGCGAGACACTGGGTCTCAGATGGCTTACAAAATACACCAGGGCCAGAGGTGAAAAAACAATGTCAGAAAAACTGGCAAAAGAACTTATGGATGCGGCCGCTAATACCGGAGCATCAGTCAAGAAAAAAGAAGATACTCATAAGATGGCAGAAGCAAACAGAGCATTCGCACATTACAGATGGTAATGGTGAAGAGCAAATCATATGAAAGGAGGTAAAACGGATGCCAAGAAAATTTCCCTTGGAAAAAACAAGGAACATCGG
>JAAYYX010000279.1 GCA_012515135.1 Clostridiales bacterium
GGGAAGTAATGGGTAAATACCATCCTCACGGTGATTCGTCTATTTACGATGCGATGGTAAGGATGGCCCAGGACTTTTCTATAAGATATATGATGGTGGACGGACACGGAAATTTCGGTTCTGTGGACGGTGACGGAGCTGCGGCAATGCGTTACACAGAGGCAAGGATGACCCCTTTCGCATTGCAGATGCTAAGAGACATAGATAAAGAAACTGTAGATTTTGTACCTAACTTTGACGAAGAAGAAAAAGAACCGGTAGTACTTCCGGCAAGATTTCCCAATCTGCTGGTAAACGGATCAAACGGGATAGCCGTTGGAATGGCCACCTCGATACCTCCGCATAATCTTGGAGAGGTCATAGATGCGGCGATAAAAATGATCGACGAACCAGAGTGCAGCATAAAAGATCTAACAAAATGTGTAAAAGGACCGGATTTTCCCACCGGAGGCATCATTATGGGAAAAAGCGGCATGAGAGACGCTTACAATAACGGTCAGGGCAGAGTCAAGGTCCGTGCCCTGGTAGAAACAGAAGAAACAGCCAAAGGTAAATATCAGATAATAGTAAAGGAAATCCCCTTCCAGGTAAACAAGGCAAAACTTATCGAAAAAATCGCCGAACTGGTAAAAGATAAAAGGATCGAAGGCATATCATATATAAGAGATGAATCCAACAGAGACGGGATGCGTATTGTGATAGAACTGAAAAAAGACGCAAATCCCCAGATAACACTGAACAGACTTTATAAACACACCCAGATGGAAGACAGTTACAGCATGATAATGATCGCCCTGGTGGACGGACAGCCGAGGATACTGAATCTGCAGGAAATACTTTTTGAATACCTGAAACACCAGAAGGATGTAATAACAAGAAGAACAAAGCACGATCTTGCCAAGGCCGAAGCCAGAGCACATATACTGGAAGGACTGAGGATAGCCCTTGATAACATAGATGCAATAATAAAAATCATCAGAACCAGCTATGATGATGCAAAAGAAAGGCTGATGAAAGAATTCAGGCTTTCGGATATACAGTCCCAGGCTATTTTAGACATGAGACTGGCCAGGCTCCAGGGGCTTGAAAGAGAAAAAATAGAAAACGAATACGCTGAACTTCAGAAAAGAATAAAATATTACAAAGAGATACTTTCTGACGAAAATCTTTTGATGGGTGTCATAAAAGATGAAATGCTTGAAATAAAACAAAAGTATGCCGACAAAAGAAGGACAAAGATCATGACGGATGTGGCAGAGATGGACGAAGAAGACCTTATTGAAGAACAGCAGGTCACCATTACTCTTACACATTTGGGATACCTGAAGAGGATACCGACAGATACATATAAGGCCCAAAGAAGAGGCGGAAAAGGTATAATGGGAGTAACAACAAGGGAAAAGGATTTTGTTACAGATCTCATAATGACATCCACGCATGATACCCTTATGTTCTTTACAAACATGGGAAAAGCACATAAAATAAAGGCCTATGAGATACCTGAAGCCGGCAGGACGGCAAAGGGGACTCCGGCGGTCAATTTCCTTTCGCTGCTTCAGAGAGAAAGAATAAATGCAATAATACCAATAAAGGAGTTTTCAGAAGAGAAATATCTTATAGGGGTCACAA
>JAAYYX010000280.1 GCA_012515135.1 Clostridiales bacterium
CCAAGGAGCACGGCAAAAAACTTGAAGGGCCCGACAGGAACTTGAAGGACCCGACAGGACCCGAGACAAGACACGATATAGAGCCTAAAAAACGGATAGAATAAAATAAAACAGCGGAGGCTTTCGAAAAAAAGACACCGCTGTTTTTGGTTTTTGGATATCATTTTGCCCCGGTCAATTCCATTTGATCCGGCTTATCGGGATACAGTTCTGAGCTGATCACTGCAGAGATTCTTTCATCATATCCACTATTTCCTCAAGTCCTTTTTTCTCTTTTTCAAGAGCGCTTTGCATGTACTCTTCCTGAGTTTCCCTGAGGGCTTTCAGTTCTTCTATTTCCGAAGAAACGTCGGCATTTTTTGTATCGTACTTTTCGCCGAGACTTCTTACTACCCCGTCGATATCACACTGGCGGTGGTCGATCAGACCGTCTCCCCATGTACCTTCTTTGTTATTCCACAGCTGATCGATGAAATACTGACAGGTTTCCTCATCGAAGAACATGGAGTACCATGCCCAGTCGACGCCCCACAGGTAATCATCGTAGGCTTTTTTGATCTTGCCCTTTTCAAGAGCTGATATTGTTTCATCGAGATAACTGATATTGGTCATATACATTTCATGCCTGTTTATAACTTCCAGGGCATAGTCGATGCCAAGAAACTCATCCTGTATATTCTTATAAATATCCTGAGTTTTTTCATTAAATGCCATTGCTTCCTGCGGATCTGCATTGGCATTCACTTCTTCTATCCGGGTGGCGATTTTCTCGGAAAGTCCATGGGCTTCCGTAAGAAGTTCGTCCATTTCAGTGTAACCTTCAGGAAGGGATTTTTTGATGTTCTTGAATCTCTTTGCAAAATCCATTGGCCTTGCATAGGACTGATCCAGGTCCATTACTATTTTCCCGTATACCCTGTGGTTTTCAAGAAAACCTTCTTCATTCATGGGAGTCTTTTCAAAGGAATCATAGTTACTGTGATAAGCCACGGCATCATAGGTTCCGTCGATGCCATCCCCTGCCACTATGGAAGGTATGCCCATTCTTGTCCACATGAAGTCTTCGGTGTAGGTGGAGGCGGGAGATGTGGTTTCCCACTTGTAAACCAGATCTTCGCCAAGTTCGCCCGCACTGTTTTTTGCAAAAGCAGCAAGTTCGGTGGAACACCTTATACTCATTCCGGTTTCACCTTCAACGGGATACCCGCCATCGATATTTACAATAGCGAAAGCATTGTCCACCCATTCGGGATGATTCGTCATGATCTGCTCATAGGCACCGGTGGACCAGTCATATTCATTCCCCGATTTACCGAATTCTTCGGAACCGTGAAATACTACGCGAATGGTCTTGTTGGGTTCATAACCGCTTTCCATGAGTGCTTTTGTTATTCCCATCACGCATCCCACACCGTGGGCATTGTCATAGGTGGAATGATAATAGCCGTCATAATGGGCCAGCATATATACTACATCATCGGTTTTGCCGGGGATCTCGCCCCAAACATTGTATGAAGTGGCATCGGGCGTGATTTTCGTATCCGAATTGAGAGTTACTGTTATTTTGTCTTCGCCTGATTTTTTTATGGCTTTCTGCAGGGCCGTTGAATCTTTTTGGCTGATGCCGAAAGCCGGTGCATCTGCAGGACCACATATATCCTGAGAGCCGATACGGTCTTTCTTCTTTTTATCGAATATGGACATGGCTATTACAGCTTTTGCACCTTTTAGCTGTGCTTGTTTTGCAGGATAGTTTATCCACCAGTTATTCATTTGGTCTATATCTATGAGTACCAGTTTATCCTTTACATCTACTCCCTCGTAGTCAGCTTCTGTCCCTTCTCCCAGGTAAACAAGTTCTACTTCTTCGTTGTCTGCCTTAAGAGTTGTCTGATAGCCTCCAAGATCTATCTTGCTTTCTTCTCCCTTGGCGTTTGTGTAAGTTATGTTGGCTCCTCTGAAAGTCCAGCCATCAACGGTGGCAGCATCTTTTGTCACATTCTTGAATCCGGCTTTTTTTAGCTGCCTTACCAGATAATCAGAAGCTTCGTGTTCAGCCGGTGACCCTGCTGACCGCATCCCCAGGGCGGGGTCATCTCCAAGGCTGCCCAGATGTTCTGTTATGCCGAGGGAATATTCTGTGTCGATGGCTTCGTCGAAGGCACTGAATTCTTCACTTACATCAGGACCTCCGCAGGAAGCAAAACTCAGAACAAAAACCATGCTCAGCAAAACAGCTAATAGCTTCTTTTTCATAAATTCCTCCTTCTGTTAATGAGATATATTTCATAATAAAGTTTAAATTTTCAGAAGATTTAAGTCAATAAGGCCAAGGCAAGTGGGCAAATTAGTCCATATTATTCTACAGAAAACAGCAAATGTGTCCGAAATGTGAAACCTGAAATGAGCGGTTGACATTTCTCCCTTATCCGTGTAGGATGAACAGTGACAGTATAGTCACAAA
>JAAYYX010000070.1 GCA_012515135.1 Clostridiales bacterium
AGATGGGTTTATCCCATCTCTTTTTTGTTATGTACAGTTGAAAGGAGGGACTTGGACCCGAAAGGGCGTTAAGGTCCGGTGGACCTTAACGGTCCGAGCACGCTGAAGCGAGCGCAGGACGGAGGATCGCGGGGGGCAATACGCGTAAGTCCCTTTGGGCGCACCATTTTTTAGGAAAATTTTTTGTTTGTCACTTCCGGGGATGCGGGTTATAATGTTTCAGAGACATCGTTTATTAAGCGAAACATTTTCTGATAAAAAGGCATATAATTTGAAAGATCTTTGGAACGGGGAGGAAAAAATGGGGAAAGAACTTATCTTCAAATCATTGAGACACGAAAAAACACAAAGAGTGCCATGGGTGCCTTTTGCAGGGGTACATGCAGGACAGCTTAGAGGATACACAGCAGAAGAAATGCTTACAAACGCAGACAATATCGTGGAATCACTTGAGGAAGTCGCCAAGCTCTACATGCCTGACGGGATGCCTGTGATTTTTGATCTGCAGATAGAGGCGGAAATTCTCGGATGTGAACTTTTGTGGGCCAAGGATAATCCTCCTTCAGTAAAAACACACCCTCTTGACAGTGAAAAAAGCATACCATGTACATGTAAATTCCCGTCTGCCGATTCGGGCAGGATACCGGTAGTTCTGGAAGCAATGAAAAGGGTCAAAAGCTCTCTGGGAGAAGAAATAGCTCTTTACGGTCTCCTCTGCGGCCCCTTTACCCTTGCCTCGCACCTTAGGGGAAGCAGCATTTTCATGGATATGGTCAAGGACCCGGAATACGTGAAGGATCTTATAGGATACTGCGGACAAGCGGCATGCAGGATGGCGGACCTTTATATGAAAGCGGGAATGGACGTTATAGCGGTGGTGGATCCCCTTATAAGCCAGGTCTCGCCAAAACATATAGAAAAAATGATGTTGGAAACCTTTACCGCTGTATTTGATTATATAAGAAGCAGAGAAAGATTTTCCTGTTTCTTTGTTTGCGGCAATGCTTCAAAACAGATAGAAGTTATGTGCAAGACAGGTCCCGACGGCATATCCGTTGATGAGAATGTTGATCTGCCAAAGGCCAAGGAAATAACAGACAGATACAATATAAACATAGGAGGGAACATTCCCCTTACCACCACAATGCTTCACGGGACCCAGGAAGACAACATGAAAAAGGTCATAGATCTCATGGACAGCGTCAGCGACCACACCAATTTTATAATCAGTCCCGGATGTGACATGCCCTATGCAACACCTCCGGAAAATACTGTGGCCTGTGCCCAAGCCGTAAAAAATCCCGAAAGGACCAGAGAATTGATCAAAAACTATCAGCCGGAGGAGATCGCCCATATGGACATCGAAATACCTGATTATGAGGCATCGGAGAAAGTCATAATTGAATTATTCCTTCTGGATCCGGAGCAGTGTGCTGCCTGTACATACATGCTGGCTGCTGTAACCGATGCATATGAAGATATAAAAGACATGGCAGAGTATCGGGTATACAAGTATTTCATAAAAGAAGATATCGCAAGGACGGCAAAAATGGGCGTGAAAAATCTTCCCAGTATATGTGTTAACGGAGATATCAGATGGATATCCATCATTCCGTCAAAAGAAGAATTGATAAATGTAATAAAGGAATATGCCGGTAAATGATAAAAGTTTTTTTGATAACAGGATTTCTGGGAGCCGGTAAAACCACATTCCTGAAAGAGGCATTTGAGGCATTTGAAGGAATGAAAACAGGGGCTGTGGTCAATGAATTCGGCGACGTAAATATAGATGGCGTGATCTTAAAGCGTGAAGGAATAAAGCTGGCAGAACTGACCGGCGGCTCAATATTCTGTGCATGCATAAAAGATAAATTCGTTGACAGCCTTATTGAAATGTCCAAAATGGATCTGGATATTATGTTTATTGAAGCTTCAGGTCTGGCAGACCCTGCAAGCATGGGAAATATTATCGAAGGCATAAAGCATAAAACAGGGGATGTATATGATTACAGAGGTTCCCTGTGCATAGCAGACGGAGATAGCTTTATGGAGCTTTCAAATATACTGACCGCTATCAAAGCGCAAGTAGAATTTGCTTCTGCAGTGATAATAAACAAGACCGATCTTATCGGTCATGAGAAACTGGAAAAAGTCAGAGCGAAAATAAAAGAAATAAATCCTTGTATACCCATATACGGAGCGGTTCGCTGTAAACTGGATATAAGAAGGGTCATTGCGGATATGGAGCCCTCCCCAAAACCCCCCGGAGAAAGCATAAATACTCCCGAAAACAGAGCTGAAACATTTGTTGTAAAAGGACAAAGGGCAGTCAAGATCCATGCTCTGCAAGATTTTATAAAAGATATATCCGGGGAAAGCTACAGGGTAAAAGGGTTTTGTATTACAGAAGAGGGACCTGTCCGGATAAGTGCCGCAGGTGATGCCATCGAGTTTTTCCCATGGAAAGAAGAGATAGGTGAAACAAAAATAGTGGTAATATCTGCAATAGGCTTCAGGATGATGAGCGTTATTTTGAGGTCAATCGAAAAAAACGCAAAAGGTATTTTTACAATTTAGAAGACAATGAATGATATTGCCCATTCGGAAAGACTGCAAAATCAAGAGAAAAATCAGAGGCAGCAAATGGAAATAATAAACAAAGAAATCCCCATATCCAAAGATAAGTGTATGCCGCCGGCCGAAAAATTTTTTGCCGGAGCAAGTGGCATGTCAAAAAACAGAAAGAGCTATGAGAACCTAAAAAAACTTTCTCTGGAAACACTGGATATGATATATGACAGGATCGGGATAAAGGCGGTCTTTTCTTATTATGAAGACATCTTTTTTGATGGAAAAAAGGCTGTTATCGGCGGCGTGGAATTTGTTTCCGCCGCCTTTGAGCAACTGGACCCCTCCCGGATAAAAGGGGCATATGTCTATATGCTTACCATAGGTGATACCAGTCTTAAAAACAGCCCGGTCATAAAGCAGCTTCTGACGGACATATGGGGCACATGTTTCGTTGATGCTGCAAGAATGATCTTGGAAAAAAAATTTTCTTCCGAAGGCAATATACTGAGTGATGCTTTCGGGCCCGGCTTTTACGGCATGGATATAAGAAGCATGAAAGAAATCAAAAAGCTGGCGGACGGTGAAAAAATCGGGATCACTTTGAGCCGGGAAGATTTGCTCATGCCGGAAAAATCATGTGCCGGGATATATTTTTCAGTAACTGAAGACTATATAAAACTCAGGAATGAATGCAGGGACTGTAAAGGGACTGAAAAAAGCTGCGCCCTTTGTAATATAAATAAAGAAAATGAAGCAAAGTGCACCGGGGAATGTGAAATATGCGGGAAATGTATTAAGGGTGGTTCAATCAATGATGAAGACAGAATGAAAACACCTGCTTTTGTTCTGCCGAAGGATTTTTCGCCTGCAAAAGGGTCCACAGGATACGGCATAGCCTTTGATATGGGCACCACCACCGTGGCAGGGGTGTTATGGGATATTGAAAATGCCCGTGAGGTCTTGTCTATGGCCAGATCAAATCCGCAGAGGATTTACGGAGCGGATGTTATATCAAGGATATCTTTTATAAAAAAGCATCCCAAAAATCTGAA
>JAAYYX010000071.1 GCA_012515135.1 Clostridiales bacterium
TTTCGACAGCTCCTCCGGTAGAAAGAAGTATTCCGTTCTTTCCCGAACGCTTCACCTGATAAACTGCCATATCCGCATTGTCCACCAGTTCCTTCACACTTCCGGCAGCGTAGGGTATGGCACAGATCCCGCCGCTTACCGTAAGGACTTTGAATGTATAGTCCTTATCACTCTTATTCATACTGAGTATCTGCATCCTTATGTTTTCCGCCAGATTTTTCGCTGCCAGCATATCGTATCCCGGCAGTATAACAGCAAATTCCTTGCCGCTGTACCTGGATATATGACCACTGTCACCCACACTGGCCCTTATGATTTCTGCTATTTTCTGCAGCGCTCTGTCTCCTTCTTTAAAACCGTAAAGCTGGTTGTAAAGCTTGAAGTCATCTATGTTGAATATAATAAGAGCCAGGGATCTCTTGCCGATCCTGTCATACTCCTTTTGAAGCGTTTCGTAAAAATACTTTCTGTTGAGCAGTCCTGTAAGTTCGTCTGTTCTGGCTTCCGTATATGCTCTTTCATAAAGTCTTGAGTTTTTAACTGCAATGGACCCCACGGAGCTTACTGATGAAAGGAAACTTATATCATCATAAGTGAAAGCCGCATCCTTTTCTTTTCCCGATATGGCCACCAGCCCCACCAGATGCTCTCCGTCTTTAAGCGGCATAAGGCATTCGATATTAAGGGATAAAAAACATGCTTTTTCTTTTTCCCACATGGATTTGTATACAGCAAGGCATCTGAATTCGTCCATCAGAAGACACTCATTGCCGCTTTTCATATATTTTATAATAGGATTGTCGGTCATTATAGTAACTGATTTATCGTCAAGAGGGCTTAAGCTCTTTGACATCCTGTAGCATTTACCGTCGCTCTGTTCAATGAATACATAAACGTTCCTCACCATAAGAGCATTTCTTATAACCTTGACAAGACTGTCCAGTATCTCATTTATTTCAAGACTCTTGGAAACATTGCCGCTGAATTCCTTCATTATATCGGATCGTATTATTTCATCTTTTATAAACACTCTGTCTATGAATTTTTTCATGACATAGTAAAGCCCTATGGTGAACAGGGCAAATATAAGGGCTATAACCAGATAGTCATTGGAGGCCAGTTTGGGAAAATTCTCCGCGAGGAATTTCTCAAGGGGATTTATCAGGTTTGAAAAAACCACGGCGGCAAGAATGGCTGATGCCACATAACAGCTTCCCTTTGAAACCAGAAGAGTCAGCTTGAAAAGCCTTCTCTTATGCATTGCATACATCATGCAAAGCACCATCACGAAAGCCGAAAGTATATCAACAGGTATCCCTTCAAAGAACGGGAGCATAAACAGAAGCTGTCCGGTAAATATCATCACGACTCCGGTCATAAGAGGTCTCATCTGACGCTTCCTTACTTCGTCCTCCCGGTAGAACCTGATCATCAGCAAGAACATATGTATAACGATAGCGCCGCAGGCCACAAAAAGCAAACTGACTGCCCAGGTGAGATCATATACGAATTTGATGCCCCCTGATGCCAGCTCGACTGCCTGGGGTTTTGCCAGGAAAAATCCTGTTGTTGTATTAAATGCAAATACCACCAACATAAGACCCAGCCATATAACTCGGAATATTCCGGGATTTGAGCCGGTGAATTCCGCAAGGAAATACCAGAAAGAGTAACATATCAGCAAAAGCCCAAGGATGGAAACATGGTACCAAAGACCATAGGATGGCCACATAAACATACGCATGCAAAATGAACCGCCGGTCCAAAGGACACCGCTGATAAGTACCCATATGAATGAATAAATCACTTTTGTCTTTTTCGCTGCCAAAAATGCCATCAGCAGGAATCCATAACAGAAAAGTGCCGTTATGGGGACAAAAACAAAGCTGCTATCCACAGGCCAAAACCTCCCTCAGATCATAAACAGACGGATTCATCTTTCTAAGTCTTTTGCCGCTTTTTTCTCTGTAACTTTCAAAAGTCCCGCATTTCAGTACCGTGACTTCAAGGGGATCCATTCCAAGGATCCTTTTGAGATCTTTATAGTCCTGATCTATATATTTGAAATATACCGTAAGATGCTCTTTCAGTATTTCTGAACTCACAGCGCTGGTTGCCAGACACTCGGGCTTCATCTCCACATACATGTGCATCTTGGGTTTGTTATTTTCGGTGTACTCCTTCATTGCCACCCAGTCGGCCACATCAAGCCCGGATATTTTTATGACATTTTCGATGGCTTTCTGGGATATTCTTGTAAAACCCGCAATATCTATTATCTCCGGACTCCTGTCAATGTAATGGAACCTGGGTATTTTTGTCTGATCTTCACTGTTTTCAAGTCCAACACATCTGTAAACGTCTCCGACCCTGTAACGCATGAATGCTCCGCCTTTCAAAACGGATATTACCAGTTCATATTTTTCGCCCGGTATTACTTCGTTCATAAGGCACGTCTTTGGGTGATAATTTTTGAACTCTCTGCTTTTCATCATTTCCGTCTCGGGGATGAATTCATAAAAACATGTATCAGGGAAAAAGTACATTCCGTCTCTGGTCCATGTTTCAGTTCCTATGCATGAGGGTTCCGTTCCGGCGAACAGCTCCATGGGTCTTATCCCCCACAGATCTTCAAGCTCATCCTTGTAACAGTTGTTATCGGTCCCCGCCACCATTATTCCCTTCAACTTGAAAAGATCTTTGGGCTTCAGTTCTCTTCCTTCTTTTTCACATGCTCTTTTTGCTTTTATATATCTGAATGCAAACTTTGGAGAGCAGGCTGTTTTCGCTCCGCTTTTGCCTCCTCCACTCATTTTGGACAAACTCATGCTTACGAAATAGGCCACACTTCCAAGTCCGAAAAAGTAATCTATGCCTTTGGAAAGCCCCATTTTGAATCCCTTTTTATTTCTTTCTCCAAAGGTCATCTGCTCGGCTTCTGAAACCGGAGGAAGAAATTTTATGTCTATCTCATCCGCCAGTGCTCTTGGAAAAAGCCCGGTCGCATAGGGAAGAGGTGCCAGTCCGTAAAGGAATGTATCATTTGCCTTAACATCAAATTTGCCTTTGCCATGGCTGGTGCCAAGAAGCATACATGCCAATATATTGTTTTTGTATGTGTTCAGCATTCCCTGGGTGTAAGGAGCCAGTTTCACAGGATGTTTTCCGCCTTCCCATGTGGTCTGTATCCATATGGTGGGCTCCGCCGGAAGCATATCACTTCTCTTTTGTAAAAGTATATCCGCATAATCCGCATACTCGGTTATGGGAAAATTATCTCTGAACTCTTCTATGGAATTGATTTTTTTGCCTTTCAGTATCTCTTTGCCAAGGGAACAATCACTCCAAATCTGCAGCTGCTCTTTCATGAGGCTGTTTTGTATATCCATATAATCGTCTATTCCAAGATCCAGAAATCCACAGTATTCCTGCCATATGGCCATTGACGAACGGTTTTTCAGTTTGTCTTCAAATCTCATTGCCGCCTCTTAAAGTATTAATACAGTTTCTTATGCTTTTTGCATTGGGTATCAGAAATGGCACCCTTCTCCTGTATTCATCATAATTTTCAAATTCTCTGGGAAAAGTCCAAAGATCCTGAAAAATCACATATAATATATCAAGCACACAAAAAAGCGTTCCACCCGCCATCATTTCTGCGGTCGGGAACTCTGCACCCAATACTATGAAAAGTCCTATCAGCCAAAGCACTGCCGGATGACGGCAAAGTGCGTACATCCCTTTTGAACTGATCGTCGGTTTCGCCCTTTCTTTTTCCTTTTTTATATATGTCGTTTTGAAAGGCAAAGCGAAAAAAAGTGTATATATAAGCAGTCCCCCAAAAACCATGCCTAATACTGCAAGCAGCATTCCCCCCACAGACAAAAACCTTTCCTGCTCCCACGAGATTTTCACAAGGCCGGCTGTGGAAATAACAAGAAGTATACAGCCGATGCCGAATGCAGGAAAAAGAAATCTCTTCCGCATAGTCACACTGTTTATATCATATAAGAAATAAAGCACAAATGCACAGGCGCCAAGTATAATAAATGCCATTGCCCCCACCTTATCAAAGCATTTGTAAATAAACGTTTTTCTCTATAATGATAAACGTAATTTCCAAATATATCAAGTAAATATTTTGAATTTTTGACTTTATTTCTGTAAAGTTGTGGTCTAAAAAAATGCAGGCACAACATTTTGTGCCTGCAAGCTTTTTTTTAATTGGATCATTTTGGGATACCCATAAATAATCCCTGATATTTATCAGCGTATTTGTGCTTCCGATGTGAGTTCAGAGGTACAGTAGGGACATCTTACAGCCTCAAGAGGTATATCATTTTTGCAATACGGACATGCTTTTGTTGTAACTTCTTCTTTCTCTTCTTTCTTCTTCAGATTTGACATCCTGTTAATGCTCCTTATTATCATAAACAGAACAAGTGCCACAAGCAGGAAGTTTATAACAGCCATTATGAAATTGCCGTATGTGAATACGGCGCCTCCGGCCTCCGCCTGCAGACTGGAGAAATTGACACTTACAAAGAGGCCCAGAAGCGGTGATATGATATCATTTACCAGAGAAGTTATTATGGCCGTAAAAGCAGCCCCTATGATTATGCCCACAGCAAGATCGATCACATTCCCTTTAAGTGCGAATTCCTTGAATTCATTCAAAAATCCTTTCATTTTGATTACCTATTATCCTTTCGCCATATTATTTTGTGAGTTTGATTTTCTATTTCAAATTGATCTCATGATCAAATATATTCCTGGATAACATCCATCAAATACTGGGTACCGCATATCAAATGCTCTTTTCGCGTGTCCTCTTCCGGTACATGGCTTCTGCCATTTATACTGGGAACAAATATCATCCCCGTGGCTATGTGATTCGCCATCATTGCCGCATCATGGACTGCGCCGCTACTCATTGACTTATATTTTAGGCACTTCTTTCGGGCTATCTTTTTCATTGTTGATTTTATATCTTCCGCCATAGGAATAGCGTTGGAAGATGCCATATCGGATATAGTGCATTTTATTTTTCTTTTTACGGCTGTTTCTCTTATTATCTTTTTAGCTGCCTCCATAGTAGCTTCTGTTTTGATGTTTTTTTCTGACCTTACTTCAAGTGTGAAAACTGTTTTTTCGGGGATGACATTTGAACAGTTCGGGCTGACAAAAAGCTTGCCTATGGTACCTACAATGTTTTGCTCCGGGTCAGAACAAATCATTTCATCAATGGCAAGAGCCGCTTCTGCGGCCGCTATAAAAGAATCTTTTCTTCCTTTCATCGGTGATGCGCCTGCATGGTTTCCAATCCCCTCATAGGTTATTTGTATCACTTTCATTCCCGCCACCGCATCCACTATACCTATTTCAAATCCTTCGTCATCAAGCACCGGTCCCTGCTCTACATGGATCTCGAACATGGCTTTGACAAAATTAATATCTATAAGCTCCTCCTTTTGCTTTTCCCGGGAAAAACTTGTCTTTTGAAGGACCTCTCTCATAGTATATCCATTGTCTGAAATCAGCTGGTCCAGTTTCTCGGGTCCGTATTTGCCTGTCAGGAATTTGCTACCGGTCATGGTCGAGCCGAAATTCGAGCCTTCTTCTTCGGCAAAAACTATAAGGGTACAATCATGTTGTTTTTTGTTTTCTTCAAAAGTCCTAAGTATTTCAAGGGCACTTATGACTCCATATATACCATCAAGCCAGCCCCCGTTTTTAACTGTATCGATATGTGAACCGAAAAGGATCGTTCCTTTGCTTTTTTTGGGACTTATTATCATATTTCCAAAAAAATCCGTACGGCAGATCATATTATTCTCTGTGGCCATTTCTTTCAGGCGCTGTCTGGCGGCAATATCTTCCCTACTGTATGAAAATCTTGTAACACCTTCGCCGGGAGTTGCTGTTATTAGGCTGAAATCCTCCAGGTCAGAAATAAGTCTTTTCCCGTTTATCCTCATTCTTATTTCCCCTCTGTATATGCCGTTCCAAAGGGTCTGCCGGCGATGAATCTTCCTTGACCTTTCTTCCCCTGATAGTTGCCTTCAGAAACGATTTTCATGCCTCTTAAGAAAACTGTCTCTGCCCTTCCTTTTTGTTCGAATCCCTCAAAGGGACAATAGTCTACACCCTCCAGATTGTTTTGAACACTTATTGTGCCTTTGTATTCCGGATCGAATATCACCACGTCGGCATCAAAACCGGGGGCCAGCTGTCCCTTGGTTCCAAGTCCGTTTATCTTTGCCGGTGCCGTTGCAAACAGATCCACTAATCTGGCCTTTGTAAGTTTCCCCTCACATACACCGTATGTCCATAATACGTTGAGCCTGTTCTGAAGACCGGGAGCTCCGTTTGGTATGTCCGCAAAGGATTTTCCTTCTCCGTATCCCATATGTTTCTGCTCCGCATAGTCAAATCCACAGTGATCCGAGCTTATGGCATTCAGCCATTTTCTTTCAACAGCTTCCCAAAGGGCCTTTCTGTGTTCCTCTGTCCTGAGGGCCGGAGAACACACGTATTTTGCTCCCTCGAATCCGGGTCTTGCCAGGTCTTCCGTGTCAAGGACAAGATAGTGCGAACAGGTCTCACCGAATATCCTCTGTCCTTTGCTGTAGGCATTCTTGATCTCTTCAAGAGCCTCTTTGCAGGTCACGTGGACCACATAGAGGGGCGCTCCCGCCAGTTCAGCCAGATATATGGCTCTTCTTGTGGCTTCCGCCTCTGCGATAACGGGTCTTGACACTGCATGATAATAGGGATCGGTTTTTCCTTCGGCTACCAGTTTCTTGGCAAGCACATCGATCATGTGAGCATTTTCTGCATGGACCATAACAGTGATCCCTGCTTCTTTACCCTTTATAAGGGCTTTTAAAACAGCATCATCGTCAGCATGGAAAAACATGCCTTTATAAGCCATAAAAAGCTTCATTGTCGGATATCCCGCCTCTGCCAGTTTCGGGATCTCATCTATAACTTCATCCCTGGGATCTGTCATTACACTGTGAAAAGAATAATCCACCATGGCTATCCCGTCGGCATCTTTTTTTCTGTATTCATCTATTGACTCAACAAGGCCTTTTCCCTGTTCCTGATTAACGAACTCTATAAGGGTCGTGGTCCCGCCCACAGCCGCCGCATTGGAAGTTTCAAACCCTCTCACCTTGCTTCCCTTATATGTGAATGAAAAATGCACATGCTGATCTACTCCTCCCGGCAGTATATATTTGCCCTTTGCATCTATGACTTCATCCGCCTTGAAAGGAAGCTTCTTTCCCAGGGCTTCTATCTTTTCCCCTTTAATGAAGATATCTCCTTCAAACTCCTCTTCAGCAGTGAGGATCGTTCCGTTTTTGATCAATACCGACATTTTAGTACCTCCGTCTTCTTATTATATAAGGCTTACTTTAAAATCAAATATTCTTTTTTCATTATAACACAGCCCAAATAAAAAATTCTCAAACATTTAAGCCGGTTTTTTAAAGTAAAAAAGTGCCCATTAGGGCACTTTTAATGGCGTTTTCCGGAACTCTATACCTTGGGCTGCTGCTGGGTTATGCAGTGTATATTACCACCGCCGTATACGATCTCTCTTGTGTTTACGCCCACGACTTTTTTGTCAGGAAACATATCCCTTATCTGCTCAAGGGCAAGTCCGTCCAACCTATCTCCGTATTGGGGCACGATCACCCCGTCATTGACGATAAGGAAATTCATATATGATGCTATACAGATATCTCCGTCTTCTCTGGGTATGGTGCCCTCCACCTCATCTATGGCAAAATCTCCTTTGATGGTCACCGGAACTTCGGGCATTGTGAGCTTATGTACCTTTAGTTTCCTTCCTTTTGCATCCGTTGCTTCTTTTAAAGTTTCATAAGCTTCCATACAGGTCTCATAAAACGGATCTTCTTTGTTGTCCGTCCATATGCATGCCACTTCACCCGGCCTTACGAAACATGCCACATCATCTATGTGCCCGTTGGTCTCTTCGGGATCTATTCCGTCTTTCACCCATATTACTTTTTCTATGTTCAGATGATCTTTCAGCATGTTTTCTATCTGTTCTCTGCTCATATGGGGATTCCTGCCCGGGCTAAGAAGACACATCTCCGTTGTCATCACAGTCCCTTCCCCATCCACATGTATACTTCCGCCTTCAAGAACGAAATCCTCCGTTCTGTATGTGTCGATGCGCTCCATGTCACATATCTTGCGGGCTATAAGATCGTCCTGGTCCCAGGGGAAATAAAGGCCGTCGAAAAGACCTCCCCATGCATTGAATTTCCAGTCTACACCTCTTATTCCACCTTTATCATTTATTACAAAAGTCGGTCCGCAGTCCCTTACCCATGAATCGTTACTGGACATTTCTATTACCCTTATTTGGGGAGGAAGCATCTTCCTGGCCACCTGATACTGAGATGCGGATACCAGCATGGTCATTTCCGCAAACTCGCTGATGGCTTTTGCCACATCGACAAAAGCTTTTTGGGCAGGCTTCCCTCCATCCCTCCAGTTGTCAGGCCTTTCGGGCCATATCATGAATATCTGCTGTTGAGGCTCAAACTCCCCCGGCATCCTGAAGCCGTCCGCTTTCGGTGTTGAATCAATTCTTTTTGACATTACTGTTTCCTCCTTTTTTTATAAGACAAATCCCAGTATAGCATATATTACCGCGGTACCCACAAAGGCTATTATGCTGTAGGGCAAATTAGCCACCGCCAGTTCGGTGGGTTTTTTCTCCACTGCCTGGGAGCACATAAGCATCTGTTCTCCAAAGAAGCATGAAGTTCCTCCGCATACAGCTCCCGATACGGCAGCTGCCATGGTGAGGTATACATTTACATCAAAGTTTACTGCCAGTGGAATGGTTATCGGTGCCATGAGAAGTATGACTGCCCAATAATCAACTCCTCCGAAAGCCAAAAGAGCCACAACAATAAATGTCAGTACCGGGATAGCACCGCCGGCCAGGAACGGTGTCGTGGTTTCTATAACATATTCACTTAGACCTATCCCTGTAAGACCGTTAACGAATATGAATACCATCAGCAGGATCACCAGTATATCGATCATGCTGTGTACACCTTCAAAGAAATTCTTGAAGAAATCATCGAATTTCATTTTCTTTCTCGGTATATATAAAGCAAAACAGACTGCAATGGCTATTAGAACTGCAACTACCAGGTCATTCGTATAAAGCATTACACCAACCAGCACCAAAACAGGGATTATAAAATCCAGAAGCTGTCCTTTTTCATCAAACTGCTGATGTTCTTCGGCTATTTCCGTCTCTTCCTGCATCTGCTTCGACAGTTTCCTTAATGGCCCTATCTTTGGGAGTATACCCACTGCCAGAAGAAATGCCACAAGCACTATAAGCATGGGATAGACAAGAAAGGGAACTACTTTCATGTATTCTGTGAGCATGCCTGCGTTTTCTCCGGATATGCCCGAATCCTTCATTATGCCGAAAACAAAAACTGCCATGGCCGTTACAGGCAACAGTGAACATATGGGAACACCCATGGAAATTACCACCGTTCCCACAGCTTCTCTTGGCACTTTATACCTGTCGGTTATGGATCTTACCGAGGGTCCTATGGCCAGGTCGTTTATATAGTCATCTATACAAAGTATCAGTCCAAGTATCCATGTAAAAACAAGACTGCTTCTTTCGGCCTTGATATATCTCAAGGCCAGCCTTCTGAAACCGTCAATCCCTCCCGATTCTAAAAGTAATTGAATTAGTGCGCCAAACAATGTGAGCATCATCAGTATCCACGGGAATGTTCCTTCTGCCATTACCTCATAAAAGGAATCAACAAATCCGCCGATGAATCCTGTTCCGTCTTTTAAAACGAACACCAGTATTATGGGTATTATCATAGACTCAAATACTCTTTTGGTAACTATGACAGAAACTACCATAAGTATCAGCGGTACAATTGTCAAAAATCCAAGTTCCATACTATCTCCTTTCTAATATACTCATATTCAATATCTCATCATAAGAATCAACTCTTCTGTCCCTGTGAAACTGCAGAATGTTTCTGGCACGTCTTATCTCGTCCAGATTAAGTTCGCAGACTATCAGATCCTCTTCATTCATCTTGCCTTCGGCTTTCAAGTTTCCCCAGGGATCGGAAACAAAGCTCCTGCCGTAAAAATGCATGCTCCCGCTACCGTTTTCAGCTTTTTCTTCTCCTACTCTGTTGCAGGCACATACATAGAAATTATTATGGATCCCGTGGCCTCTTATGGAATCCATCCAGGTTTTGGAAGTGTCAAGTTTGGGATCATCCGGTTCGGACCCTATTGCGGAAGGATAAAAAATAAAATCTGCTCCCTTCAGTGCAAGTATTCTTGAAGGCTCGGGAAACCATTCGTCCCAGCATATAAGCACACCGAACCTGCCGTATTTTGTATCAAAGACCATATACGGAGAATCTCCCGGGGTAAAGTAGTATTTCTCTATATACTGAGGGCCTTCGGGAATGTGATGCTTTCTGTAGTTTCCCAGAAAACTTCCGTCTGCATCGAATACTGCTGCGGAATTATAGTATATGCCGTCCATGGCATATTCGTAATAACAGCTTACTATTACAGCATCAAGCTCTTCTGCCAAAGCCTGCATCCTCCTGTTCGTAGGCCCGTCCACCGGTTCCGCCCAGTCATATTTTTTGTAATCTATGGTCTGGGGAAAATAGATCCCGTTGAACAATTCCTGGGTACAGATTATTTTTGCACCCTTTGCAGCCATTTCTCTTATTTGCTCTTCCGCCTTATGCATGTTTTTATCTCTGTCGGCCACACATGCAAACTGCGTCATACCTATGGTCACTTTCCCCTTTTTCATTTTTCCTCCCGTCTTTTTTTGTTATAAATAAATCTTTTCCTTATGTTTATGCTTTACCTGGAATCTTATTTAATATAGTAATGCAATATCAATGCCAAGTGGCTTTACTTCATATTCCAACGTTTTTTATCAACAAAAAAA
>JAAYYX010000072.1 GCA_012515135.1 Clostridiales bacterium
ACCGGACATTCTATTTCCCTTGCCAGTTGCTTTAATCCTCTTGATAAAGACGTTATCTCCTGCTGGCGGCTTTCTGCTCTTCCTTCATGCTCCATCAGCTGCAGATAATCAAGTATGACCATATCAAGCCCCTTTTCTGCCTTCAGCCTTCTGCATTTGTTCTTTATCTCCATCAGTTTGAGTCCGGGAGTTGCATCTATGTTTATGTCTCCTTCTCCCAGAGTATCAAGAGCCATTGCTATCCTGTCCCACTCTTCCCTTGCCAGGGTGCCCGCTCTTATTTTTTGGGAATCCACCTTTGCTTCCATGGAAAGTAATCTCTGTCCCAGCTGTTCCTTGGACATCTCAAGACTGAAGAAAAGCACCTTGGCTTTGCCTTTGATGGCTGCCTGCTGAGCAACACTTAAGGCAAAGGCGGTCTTGCCCATTGAGGGCCTTGCAGCTATGATGATAAGGTCCGATTTCTGAAATCCTGCAGTTTTGTCATCCAGGTCTATAAGACCGCTTATGACCCCCGTGATACTTCCTTCCATCTTTGATCTTTCATCTATCTCATCCAGGTTTTTCATAAGTATTTCCCTTAAGGGCATCATTTCTTTTTTCTGCCTGTTTTGAGCAACTTCAAAGATGCCCTTTTCGGCATAATCTATTATATCTTCAGCAGCCACTTTGTCCTCATAGCCTTTTTCCATTATATCTCCGGCAGTTTTTATGAGATTTCTTAAAGCAGCTTTTTCTGCTACTATCTTGGCATACTCCCTTGCATTTGCCGTGGCGGGAACACCGGCGGAAAGAGTTGCTATATATCCTCTTCCTCCTGCCATCTCAAGAGATTTTCTTTTTTTGAGTTCCTCTGCCACAGTAAGAACATCCACCGGTGAATTTCTTCTGGAAAGCTCTGTTATCGCTTCAAAGATTTCTCTGTGATTCTGGTTATAAAAGTCTTGAGATCTCACTTCTTCCATGACATCATAAAGGGCATCTTTGTCCAGCATAGCTGCGCCCAAAACGGATTTTTCCGCGTCTTCATTATGGGGAGGGATCCTTTCCATTTGATAGTCTCCTTGATTTTATACAGATATAATAACTTTAAGTACTGCTGAAATTTCAGGATAAATTTTTACGGTCACACTTTTTTCGCCTGTTTCTTTTATGGGTGTCTCAAGTATTATCTTTTTCTTGTCAAGGTCTATGCCATGCTGTTCTTTCAAGGCTTCACTGATATCTTTAGATGTCACCGAGCCAAAGAGTCGGCCTCCTTCTCCACCCTTTGTCTTTATATTTACGGCAATGCTGCCAAGCTGCTTGGAAAGCTTTTCTGCTTTTTCTCTGCTTTCGGCTTCTTTTTCCGCAACTATGGCTTTCTGCTTTTCCAGGCTCCGTACATTCCCTTCTGTGGCTTCCTTGGCAAGTCCCTTTGGCAGAAGCATGTTTCTGGCATAACCATCACTTACTTTTACCACTTCTCCGGCTTTTCCTGTTCCTTTTATATCTTTTAATAATATTACTATCATTCGGTTTTCTCCTTTTTCAGTATTTCTTTTACCTTTTCTATGGCTTCACGGGGCTCCATGTCCATCTGTGCACCTGCCGTTGTAAGATGCCCTCCTCCGTCAAATTCCTCCATAATTGTCTGCACATTTATGTCCCCTAAAGATCTGGCGCTTAAGACGGTACGTCCCTCTTCGTTGCGCCCCGCAACGAAACTGGCTTTTATGCCTTTTATTGTCAGAAGCTCATCTGCCACCTGGGAATTGATTATCTGGGCATTTACATTCCTGCCCTCGCATATGGATATTGCTATGCCATCTTCAAGAAAGTCCGCATTGGCCATACAGTTTGCTCTTGTTTTGAAGGTTTCCAGGTTCGTCTGAAAAAGCCTTTTTACTGTTGTTGTATCTGCTCCCGATTTCCTGAGCCATGCGGCAGCTTCAAAGGTCCTGACTCCTGTTTTGACGGCAAATCTGTTGGTATCTACCGATATCCCCGCCAGCAAAGCTTCCGCCTCTATTTTTACTATGCTTTTTTTATCTCTTGAATACTGAAGTATTTCTGTTACAAGTTCCGCCGTGGAAGATGCATAGGGCTCTATGTATACAAGCGTCGGGTTCTTTATGAAATCCTCTGCTTTCCTATGGTGATCTATAACAGCTGATTTTTCTGCGATCTCGAGTATCTCCGGACAGTCTGTTATGCCGGCCCTGTGGGTATCCACAATTATCACAAGTGTTTCTTTTTTTGCTATATTAAGAGCTTTTCTGCTGGTTATTATACTGTAGTCTCCGGTTTCCTTCACCACTTTGTATATCGGCGCCAGGGCCTCGTTATATTTGTTTATAATTATATATGTTTCTTTGTTTATGGGTCTGGCCAGTCGATATATGCCCAAAGCGGCACCGAATGCATCCATGTCGGGATTTTTATGCCCCATTATAAGAACATTTTCTGCGTTTTCTATCAGTCTCGTCAAAGCATGCCCTATTATCCTTGATTTTCCTTTGTTGCTTTTTTCTACGGTCTGAGTCTTTCCTCCGTAATAATAGAATTTGTCCCCCTCTTTGACTATGGCCTGGTCTCCTCCCCTTCCCAGAGCCAGATCTCTTGCTTCAACTGCAAAGTCCTCTGCTTCTGTGGGACTTCCGCAATCTTTACCGCATCCTATGCTTAAAGTGACCGGAAAATCCACTTCCGTTTCTATTTCCCTTACCTGATCCAGGATAGGGAATTTTTTTTCTATCTGTTCTTCAAGATATTTGTTCTGAAGCATGATTATATACATGTTGTCCCTGTATTTAGTCACTGAAGCCTTCATGGATGAGCCCCACTGCCTTATGGTTTTGTCTATCTCCGAAGCGAGAGATGCCTGTCTGTCATCTCCCGTGCCCGAAAGGAGCTCGTCAAAATTATCCACATTGACAACTATAACGCACAGTTTTTCTTCTTCATATTTTTTTTCCGCCTGCTCAAAGTCCGTGACATCCATAAAATAAAGAGCGATCCCCGCCGGTTCTTTTTTGCCAACGAATGCGGGAACGATCCTGAATGTTTTTTCATTCCGGTATATGGTAAGAGTCTCTTTGTTTTTTGCGGCCTCTGTAAACTGTTCATGCTTGATCCCTGTGAGGGCAAATATATCCGCACCCTTTATCCCGTCATAAAGAAAAACCTGATCTATTCCCGGGCTTGCATTCAGGACTTTCCCTCTGGTATCCAGTTTGCACATGGGAAGCGGCATGTACTCAGAAAAAATTCTGCCTGATCTTTTTTCACTCATTAATATAACACCTCTTACTATTGATTCCGGGAGATCCTTGCTCTTATTCCCAGAACGATATCCGCGATACCCGCCATGAACAAAATATTTTTCCCAAAGGGCACGATCCATGCAGCGATAACCAGAATGACCGCCAGGGCTTTGGGTATTTTCTTTATAAAAAATATCATGAAAACCAGGGCTGCACCCTGAAACGCAAATGCCGTTTCAAATATAACATTTATATTGGCTGCTGTGATTTCTCCAAGCCCGGAACCGGCTGCTTTCATAGTCCAGGATATTATAAAGATGAGAAACCATCCGTAAATACTGTTGCGGGGCCACGAAAAATCTCTGAAAGGGGGCATTTCCATGGCTTTTGCATTATCTTTTTGAAGTATCCTGAAAAGTCCTTTGTATTCCGCATATCCGCATACTGCCGACAGACAAAGCATCGCTGCAGGCAGTACCGTAACGGCCCGGGCAAGATACTCTTTGTATTCTTGCGTTTTTTCTCCGAGACTTTCTGTAATAAGTCTTATGCTTTCCTCTGTTTCAACCGCTATCCCGCCTGCCGAGACCGAAGATAATATGTAAATGGAAACAAGTCCCACTCCGGCAGTAATAATGCCGTCAGTTACTGTTCTGTATGGGTTTTGTCCTTTTTTTATGCCTTTTATTATGGCGGGTAAAGGAAATATTATTGCCGCAAGAAGCAATAAGCCTGAATACATTAAGAGTCCTCTTTCTTTTTCATTTCATGCCCAAATATTATAACATAAAGTGCCTCTTTTGTCCTCTACTACATGTTGTGTCAATGGTCCTTCTAAAAAAACAAGAGCGGCTACCCGCTCTTGTCAAGTTTTTTTCTTAATCTGCAGTATAGGGCAAAAGTGCTACAGCTCTTGCTCTTTTTATGGCTTTTGTGACTTCTCTTTGATGTATCGCACAAGTTCCTGTTATTCTCTTTGGCAGTATTTTGCCTCTTTCGGTCACATATCTTCTCAATGTGTCAACATCTTTATAATCTATGGTCTGTGATTTATCAGCGCAAAACTGACAAACCTTCTTTTTTCTGAAGCCGCCGCTGCGTCTTTTCTTTTCCATGGTTTTTTGCTCCTTTCACCTTTTTAGAAGGGTATGTCATCATCGTCTATAGACTGGAAGCCTTCGGGAACACCGTCTTTTGATTTGGCTATGCTGTTTTCCCCGGCTCTTGCCGGCGATCCGTCTCTGTCTCCCCATTCTACGAACTCAACTGTATTTGCCACCACATCAGTTGTGTAAACCCTTTTTCCTTCTTTGTTTTCGTAGCTTCCGGTCTGGATCCTTCCCTGTATGGCCACCTTGCGGCCCTTCACTAAATATTTTTCACAGTTCTCTGCCTGTTTGCCGAATACGGTAACGGGAATAAAATCCGCCTGCTTTTCTTTTCCGAATCTGTCCACCGCAACAGTAAACTTTGCTATGGCCATCTGGTCTGCCGTATATCTGACTTCCGGATCTTTTGTCAGTCTTCCGATCAATGTTACATTATTCATAACCGATCTCCTTACTTTTCATCTTTATTGACGATCAAATGTCTCATGATATCATCTGATATCTTCATTCTGCGGTCAAGTTCTTTTGGCAGAGTCTCTTCTGCACTGAACTCAATGAGTACATAATAGCCGTCTCCCTTTTTGCGTATGGGATAGGCCAGTTTCCTCATTCCCCAGACATCGACCTTGCCAATGGTACCTTCTGTCTCGATGATGCCTTTTACGGTTTCAACCGCCGCTTCCTTTTTCTCATCTTCCAGAATGGGATCCAGGATGAACAGAACTTCATAATTTGTCATTTTTTCACCTCCCTGTGGACTTAATGGCGTCAGCATCACGCTGACGCAGGGTATGCACCATAAATTTGCGTGCCTATGTATTATACCTTAAATACGGCAAATTGCAAGGCTTTTATCACAGATCCTTAAAAACCTTTTTGTTTATATTTGTAAATACTTTTTCAACCAAGCCCGTGAATTTTTGCCATCTGCCGCATAGTATATACGTTCCCTCCGCCAGCAGTATACCTGCAGGTATGTCTATAAAAACATGCTGCTTTGTAAACTGTGTTGAAAGAAATATAAGGATGGCAATTGCAAGGGAAGAACCCCTCAGGCATTTGTTTATGTGTTTTTGTCCTCTGACGCAAATGTATGAAAGCCATGTAACAAAACAGTGGGTAGAGGGAAAAAGATTCGTGGGTCTTGATGCAAAATAAATAAAAGAAAGTAAAAGCCATGAAAGGGACTCCCCCTCTATTTCTGCCCTGTCTCCCATATTTGTGGTCGGGAAAAAAATATAAAACAAAAGGCATACGGCATCGGCAAGGATATAGGCGGCGATCATCCTGTAAAAAAATTTAGGACCGATCCTTGCCGCCAGCACAAAACTGATTATCCAAAAAACAAAAAAACCAAGATATACATAAACGAACTGGGGTATGACGGGGATCATCCTGTCAAAGTCAGTTGTTATATTTGTTATCCCGGCCGTATCGCTCCTTAGCCACATGGTGCCCATGAATGTCACTGCATTCTGGAGTTCTGCAAAAGCCAAAGGTATTATGCAGTACTTCAGACGGATCTTTTCCGGTTTCATTATTTATCAAATTCCCAGCTGGTTCCCTGACTTACGGAAACCTGCTCTCCTTCATTTACTACTACCGTCTGGCTTTCCCCTTCCGAAAAAACATACTGGGTCACTTTCTGATAAGTGTTTTCATCTTTTTCAACCAGTATCTTTCCCGTTTCGTCTTGGGATGTTTCAGATAATGTCACTTCGTATTCCCCTTCGGGTATGGCATAAAGTTCTTGATCTTCGGCTGTATATTTGTTTTTTTCACCGTAAGTAAGTTCTATCTTTGTTTCTTTATCTTTTTTTGCTTTGTTTTCTTTTTGGGGCTTTTGTTCATGCTTTTTTTGAGAGGACGTTAAAACTGTTTTCTGTTTTTCCGGTGCTGCTGTTTTTATCAAAACAAATGCTCCGGCAACCAAAACCATCACCGACAGAAATATGATAAATATGTTTCTTTTTCTCAAAGCCCCATACCTCCGCAAAATAACGGATAAAATAACCTTTTTTATATTATACCGCTTTTTTTGCTTTTTAACAAGAAAACAGGATCTCGGGATAAATCCCCTTATCTTTTAATGCCTGCAATGCGGCCATTACGCCGGGCTTGTCTTCTTTATACGTGACGCCGTACCATTTGTCTGAAGAGTCAAGCACCTTCACCGCCGCTTTTCCTTCATGGATCAGCTTTCCGGTAACAGAGGGCAGAAGGTACTCTCCCTTTAAGGGATCTTCGCTGATGTTCTCTTTGAGAAATTCGGGAAAACCTTTTTCAAGTTCTTCTATCATTCTTAAGGTATACCCCCAGAAGTTCATTGATACAGTTGCATCTTGGGGAAGTGCCATCCAGGTTTTTCCGTCGTCTTCAGAATAACATATGTCGCCTTCCACTCTCATGATTTTTTTTCTTTCCACTATATGTCTGAGATAATCGTTCTTTGATATATCGCATACTCCTCTGGCCACATGGCCGTTTTCTGTAAGAGTTTTGCTCAGTTCGTATCCGACCATACAAAAGTCTCCGTCATTATCTTCTTTTTCTGAAGAAAGAAAATCATATACCGCATGGAATGCTCCCGGACCGTAATAGTCATCGGCATTTATGACAGCAAAGGGTCCGTTGATTTTTTCTCTGCAGCTCAACACCGCATGGGCCGTTCCCCAGGGTTTTTCCCTTCCTTCAGGTATTTCATATCCTTCGGGTATGTCCGAAAGTTTTTGAAAGGCATATTCCGTTTGAAGATATTTTCCCGATTTGTTTTCTATAAGTTTATAAAAATCATCTTTCATTTCTTCTTTTATGACAAATATGACTTTTTTGAACCCGGCCATCATTGCATCATAAAGAGAAAAATCCATTATTATCTCTCCCCGGTCTGTTACCGGGTCTATCTGTTTAAGCCCTCCGTACCGGGATCCCATCCCTGCGGCCATTATTATCAAAACCGGTTCTTTCATTCCGATCACTCCTTTCTTTCTGTGAAGGAATATCCGTTTTTTCCTTGTCCCTTTACATGATACATTGCCTTATCGGCAGCTCCGTAAAGTTCTCTGAATGTTCTTCCGTCCTTTGGGCACCTGGCTATACCTATGCTGCAGGTGATATCTGTTCCCGGAACGTCTTCCCTGATTTTTTTCAGTTCCTCTGATATTTTCTTTGCTCTGTCCTCTGCCGCGTCTCTTAGGGTGGTGCCCGGCATAAATACAACGAACTCATCTCCGCCCACTCGGCCTTTTATGTCTTCTTCTCTAAAGGATCTCCTGATCGCATCCGCCGTTTTTTCTAGCATTATATCTCCTATGGTATGTCCTTTTTCATCATTTATATTCTTGAAGTCATCTATATCTATCATGAAAAGAAAACCTTCGATTTTTTTGGATCCTGTAAGCTCTGCCACTCTTTGTTCTGTGGCTTTTTTGTTCAAAAGTCCTGTGAGCAGATCTGTTTCTGCTTTTTTTTCTATATGTTTCAGTTCTTCTTTGTCTTCATTTACATCTTCCAGGACAAACAGCGCTCCCTCAATGTTTCCCTGTTCATCCAGTGTCCTTTGTCCTGTGACATAACACCATATAAAAGTTTTTCCTCCGTCAAATGTATAACGTACATATTCCTGGATGTATCCGTCTTCTGCTCTTTCGTCCTGCTCTGTTCTTTTTATGACTCTTTTGTGTATTTCTTTGTCTTCGCCGTAAAAAAACCCTTCGCTTTCAGAGAAATCTTCAAAAATATGGCCTATGGGGTATGCTTTTTCATCCATGTAGTTTTTGAATACCTTTGCGCAGTCCGTCTTCCTGTTATAATCCAGTATCATCCTTGGAGTCTGGGAGAATGCAATGTCGAGGCTTTCATTGATATTATTCATTTCATGATTTATATGCTTATATCTTCTGGTCGTTCTTGTCTGCTCATAGAACAATGATCCGAAAAGTACCGCCATGGCGATTATAAGTCCTATTACAAGTTCCACTGTCCCTTTTTTCATGAAAGCCATGTTTTCTTCTATGACATCTGTGGGTGCAGTATAAAAGAGGGCCCAGCCCGGAGTTTTTGGAACATATCGTGTATAGTAACTTCTATTTTTATATGAAAATTCAATGTATCCGCTTTTTTTTGCCGCTATTTTCTCTTTTACTCTGTCCAGTGTGTCTCCACCTGTTATTCGGGCCTTTTCATATTTTTGAAAAATGTTTTCTGCATTATGGAAAATACAGCTTTTTCTTTTTGTGGTGGCTATAACATTACCTTTTGTGTCACAAAGACAAAAATAGCCTTTTCCTCCGAAATCTTCGGTTTTCAAAGCTTTTTCTACCTCATCCGTACCGAATTTGCCGGCAACCACACCTTTTATTTCAGAACCTTTTTTTACCGGTACGGCTATTATGATTTCCGGTTCTTTTTTTTCTATGCTGCTTTCTATGTACTGAATGGTTTCTTCGCCCTTTATGGCTTTTTTATAATACTCTCTTTTTGATATATCTGTTTGTTTCCCGCCCGGTTCTTTTATTATGCCGTTTTTATCGCTGTAGCCTATAGCCTCAAAGGTGCTGCCCTTTTCCATGGAACCCATTAGCTGCTGTCTATTTGTTTCCGATCCTCCCTTTGCCAAATAATCTGCTATATTGATGAGGATCCTTTTTTCGTCCTGGATCTTTGACTTTATCACAAACGCCTGGTCCTTAACGGTTTCATCAAGCTTGCTGTATGCATAATCCTTAAGGTTTTCATCGAGTTTTCTTTCATAGCTGTAAAAAGAAAAAATGATTATCAGGATGCAAATCACTGCTCCTATGCTCCCTGCCGTAAGCCATCTGCTGTTTTTCATGTTTTCCCCGTCTGCCATGGTTTTCTCCCTTTGTTGGTTGTATTGACATTTTATACTTATTTAGTGGTAAAAACAACCAAGAAAATGATATAATAAAAATACAAAGAAAAATGTATTTTTTTTAATGAAAAAAACAAAACAGGAGGAGATAAAAAATGACCATCAAAAGCGGAGATGCCGAAAGAAGAGCTGCCTTTGCCGTAGCCGACCTTATGGTTGCAGCGGCAAGAACGGCACCTAAGGGTTGCGGAGTAGACGAGATCGAAACCTTCATAATCGAAGGAAATGACAAAGACCTGCTGGCGGGACACATGAAAGATATCGCAAAAGAAACAGGCGAGGATTTTTATGAGAGAGACGGGATAAATGTAGATAACAGTCATTGTGTAGTGATTATAGGCGTAAAAAATGAGCCCTTGGGACTTACAAACTGCAGTTTATGCGGATTCCCCGATTGTGCTGCCATGGAAAAAGCAGGCGCAGACTGTGCTTTCAAAGTTACAGATCTGGGCATAGCAATAGGTTCGGCTGTTTCAGTGGCAGCGGATCACAGAATAGATAATAGAGTCCTTTTTTCTGCCGGTAAAGGAGCCATGAGAATGGGTCTTTTCTCTGAAAAGGTAAGAGTGTGCTTCGGCATCCCCCTGGGAGTCAATGGAAAAAGCCTCTTTTATGATAGGTCCGAACAGTAGGGCGATCGCTTTTTTAAATTCTCCCATATCATCAGGGATACTATAACTGTGGCAGCGCCTAATACCCACCCGCCGATGACATCCGTAGGAAAATGGACACCAAGGTATACCCTGCTTATGCCAACGGCGAAAGCGACAAAAACAAAAATAACGGACAGCAGATTTTTCTTTCTGCTGTCCGTTATATATTCTCTTGTCAAAACAAACAGCAGAAGATAAACCGCCATTCCTGTCATTGCGTGTCCGCTGGGATAAGCAAACCCGCTTTGTTCTATAAGAAAAAAGCTTTCTTCGGGTCTTGGTCTTGCCACTGCCGTCTTAATGACCGCTTTTACCAAAGTCGATAAAAGCGCTGCAATAGAAACACTTATTCCGGCCTTCCTCCTTGTCTGAGGAAAACAAATCAGCAAAAGGCAGATGATGACTATGGTCTCCCAATTTGCCATATAAGTTATAAGTTCCATAAGTGTATCAAGACCGGGTTTTCGTATACCGTAAAAAAACTCCATTACAGCATTATCAAATCCTGAAGACATCCCTGTTATTACAATGTATGTTATAAGAGCGAAACAAACAACTGCTCCGCTCAATATTGCCACTTGTAAGGTTTTTATTTTTTTTGTCATTATTTGAATTTCACAGCTGTTCCGTATGCTATTATTTCCGCTGTTCCCTGCATTATTGCGGAAGATGCATATTCTACTTTTATCACAGCATCTGCTCCCACAGCTTCTGCTTCGTCCACCATCCTTTTGGTGGCGATCTGTCTTGCTTCATTCAGCATATCGGTATATCCCGAAAGTTCTCCTCCCACAAGACCTTTCATTCCGGCCATAAAATCTTTGCCCACATTTTTTGACTGAACCACATTCCCCTTTACGATACCCAGTGCCTCGATTTCTTTGTCCGGTATGTAATTAATAGTTAGAAGCAACATCTTCTTCTCCTCCTTTGATTTCTTTGATCCTAAGTATAAGTGCCGCGATTATCCCCACTGCCGCCAGAGCCGGTATCATTATTATGAGGACCACTGCCCAGACGGGAATTTTTTCGTCAATTCCCAATTTGAATACTCCAAAAATGACAGCAGCTTCATAAAGAATTATGGCCGCAGCACATAAAAAGGCGGCGGCATATTTTCCCCTTTTTTTCTTTTTTGCGGTCATGGTAACTCCTCGCTTCTGCTGATATTATATTCTCTTTTTTTCTAAAAGTCATTAAAAATATGGTATACTGTCAATCAGATAAATCAATTTTTAAATCTTTAAAGGGGACCGCTTTTATGAAAATAATAAGGAACATACCACAGGTCATAAAAATCTACAGATCTTTGAAGTATCTTAATGAATACAAAAAAGAAATAGACTCCGGCAGGGTTTCGGGAGACATAAAAAAAGAAAAAGAAAACATACTCAAAGCCACAAAGACCTGGGGAAGCAAGCTTTCTGAAATGATCGGTGTTGAAATAACGGTATCCGGTATAGAAAATCTGCCTGAAAACTCCCCCGTGGTATATGTTTCAAACCATCAGGGTTATGCCGATATAGTTGTCCTTTGTGCTGTGCTTGACACTGTGCAGTTCGGTTTTATTGCAAAAAACGGTCTTGAGAAAGTGCCTTTGTACGGCACGTGGATAAAGCGCATAAGAAGCATTCTCATCGAAAGAGACGATCCGAGAGAATCCCTTAAAGCCATATCAAAGGGCATAGATTACATAAATCTGGGTTTTTCTCTTCTTATTTTCCCGGAGGGTACAAGAAGCCGCGGTCCTGTTATGGGAGAATTCAAAAAAGGATCCCTGAAGCTGGCCACAAAACCTCAGGTCCCCATCGTTCCCGTTTCCATCAACGATACTTGGCATATATTTGAGGAAACCGGCATAGTTACTCCTCATCCGGTAAAGGTGCTGATACACCCGGCCATGGAGACAGTATCCCTTGATAAGGAGCATGAAAAAGCCCTGACCGAAAAAGTCAGAGCTGTTATAAACAAAGGTCTTGATGAGCTTCAGAAGAACTCATGATTTTTAGCCGGTCACGACGATGCTGCTTTAGTGTTTTTTGCGGCCTATAGGCCGAGCCCAAAGTTTTCTTTCACTCTTTTTATGGTTTTTTCGGATATAGTGTTTGCTCTTTCCGCCCCGTCTTTAAGGATATCAAGAAGCTCTTTTGAATGTCTTATTTCTTCATATTTTTCTTTTATGGGTGTCAGTGATTCTTTTGTAACTTGGACCAGTTCTTTTTTGAAGTCTCCGTATCCCTTTCCCTCAAAGGTTTTTTCTACTTCACATATTTCCATGCCCGAGAAAACACTGTATATATTCATGAGATTGCTTATTCCGGGTTTCTCTTTCATGTCAAATTTTATGCTTCCTTCTGAATCTGTCGTGGCTCTCATTATGGACTTTTTTATTTTGGTTTCTTCGTCAAGAAGCGATATCCTGCTGTGAATGTTTTCTGCACTCTTGCTCATTTTGCTTAAAGGATCATCCAGTGCCATTATCCTGGCTCCCGCCTTCAGGAAGCGTCCGTCGGGCACCACAAAAGTATTTTTATATCTGTTGTTTATCCTTATGGCAATATCTCTGCACAGTTCTATGTGCTGCTTCTGATCGTTGCCGACGGGGACTATGTCTGTATCATAAAGAAGTATATCTGCAGCCATAAGTATGGGGTAAGTAAAAAGTCCTGTGGGCGCAGATTCTCTTCCTTTGTTTTTTTGCTTGAATTGTGTCATTCTGGAAAGCTCTCCCGTGTAGGAATTACATGCCAGTATCCAGGCAAGCTCTGCGTGTCCGGGAACATCTGACTGGACGAAAACAATAGATTTTTTTGTGTCTATTCCCACGGCCATATAAAGGGCTGCCACATCAAGTATGTTTTTTTTCAGCTGCTTCGGATCTTGTGGAAATGTTATTGAATGCATATCAACTATGCAGTATATGCACTGGTTTTCTTTCTGAAGTTCAACGAACTGTTTAAGGGCTCCCAGATAATTGCCTATGTGTATATTGCCTGTGGGTTGAACGCCCGAGAATACTCTTTTCATCTATTGCCTCCGTTTTTGTATGCTTATGTCCAAGTATATATGCTTTTGTCTGCGGTTTAGTTGAGTGCCTTTTGCAACTCTTCCGCAAATTTTGCTTTTATGTTTTTTTCTGCCCGCGAAATGGTCATTTGAGAGACTCCCAGTTTTTTTGCTATCTCCGCCTGGGATCTTTCTTCAAGAAACCTTTTTTTGAAAACATACTGATTTGTGCTGTTTAGTTTTTTCAGCACAGATCCGATTATCTCTCTGTTTTCAAATCTGTCAAATCCTTTTTCTTCCTGGTAGGCATACTTTTCAAAAACCGGATTGTCTCCGTTTTTTTCTTCTTCTTCAAAGGTCTGATCCAGAGAAAAAGTCCCGTAGGCCAGGCTTCCCTGCATGGCTTCAAGAAGCTCATCCTCTCCTATGTTCATCTCTTCAGCCAGTTCTTTTACTGTGGGTGTGCGCCCCAGCTTTGCTGCAAGAGCATCCCTGGCTGCAGGTATAGCCGATGCATTTTCTTTTAGTTTTCTTGGAACTTTCATGCTCCAGCCCGTATCTCTAAAATGTTTTTTTATTTCTCCCAGTATGGTTGGTGTTGCAAAACTGCTGAATTCAAATCCTTTTTCGGGATCGAATCTTTCGACAGCATTAATAAGCGCCATGGCTCCCACCTGATAAAGATCATCGTATTCCATGCCCTTGTTCAAATACTTCCTTATTAAAATGTCTACCATGTACAAATGCTCTTCGACGATACGGTTCCTTATTTCTTTGTCTCCGGTTTCTCTGTACTTCCTGAACATTTCTTTTTTGTCCATTTTAATGCCTCTGCGTATCTTCGTTAAACTTATTTGTTATG
>JAAYYX010000073.1 GCA_012515135.1 Clostridiales bacterium
TCCGAAAGCGAACAAAGTCTGTCCCACATTTTTGACCTGTTCTTTATTTTTTATAAAAAAGAACATTATAAATCCAACAAAAACGAATACCCATGCATAATCCCCGATTTTGAATGCAATCAGCTGCGCTGTTACGGTAGTTCCTATGTTTGCACCAAGAATAACACTTATGGCCTGGGGAAGTTTCATAAGTCCCGCACTGACAAAACCTATTACCATTACAGTGGTTGCAGAGCTGCTCTGAAGTACAGCGGTTATAAGGGCTCCCGCCAATACACCGAAAACAGGGTTTGATGTCAAAAGAGCAAGGATGTTCCTCATTTTATCTCCCGCTGCTTTTTGAAGCCCGTCACTCATTAGATTCATTCCATATATGAATACTGCCAGTCCCCCGAGAAGAGTCATTATCATTTGTACAGTTTCAGAACTCATGTTTTATTTTGCGTCAGTGTACAGCAATAGGCACATCAACGCTCTCCTTCCTTTTTTCATACATCCATTATATTTTTTGAACAATCATTAAAAAGCAAGGCAGCGTTAATCTTTTGTTAAGATTGTGTTAAGCGGAACAATTTTTCGTGCAGTTGTCTTATGCCGGCACCCAAACCCCTGTCAGTGTGTATCATCCGAAGCCCTTCCTCTTTTTCGAAGCTTTCGGGATCAAACTCCAGTATCAAGGCTCCACTCTCTGTTTCTGTCCCATGTATATATGATTTGGCATTTTCATCTGTTAAGGCTGTTTCATATGCTTCCTCTTTTTCTTCTTTCTCCAGATATTTATTACAGATCATCAGTGGATGATAATCAGTATCTTTTACGCCTGAAGAAATAAGTGCTTTGATAAAAGAATCTTTTTTTGTATTTCCGTTTTCTTCTTCAAATACTACACATGTTTTTTGAGATATGCCGCATGCCCACCCTGCTGTATCGCCGGCAGAATTTCCGGCATCAAGTATTATATCTGTGAATATCCCGCTTTCTATAATTGAATTCATAAAAACTATAAACTCTTCTTTCTTTAACTGTTTCAATGGATTTCTGCCGGCAGTGGGACAAAAGGCCTTTATCCCGTAAGTGTCTGTTACAAGAAAATTTTCTGTATTTCTGCAAACTTTTTCTTTGCCATAGAACAAATAATAAAGATACTCGGAAAGAGTCCCCTTATCCGGATCATTTTTCATGTAAAGGGCTGTGGATTCTATCTCTTCAAGACTGATATACAGAACTTTTCTGCCGTAAAATCTTTTCATTTCCTGAGCCATGGCCATGGATACAGATGTGCATCCGCATCCGCCCTGCCATGAACAGAAAACCAATATATTCACGTCTGCTCTTTTGACTGATATGACTTTCCTTCCCGTGAAAATGCTGTAAGCATCCAGGATAGCCGCAGCTATGCTTTTGACAGAACTGTATTTATATATGACTACAGATCTCTCTTCCGGATCCTGTTCACATTCCGCCTTTTTTTCTGACAGCCTCACATAGTTTATTTCTCTTTGTATTTTTCTGTCACACACAATAATATCATGTGCCCCTTCAAATGCTAAATCTTCATTTTTTTCATAGAGTTTTACAGAGAGATTTCTCTGATTCAAGGCCAATGCAGCACATAATGCTCTGCCATATTCAATATCTTCAACAATAAGTCCAATATCAATAATATCCATTTTACACCTCTTTTGTTATTATTTGTTATTGTCTTATCAATAATAAACCCAATGGTAAAAAATGTCAATACACTAAAAGAAAACAACAGCCTTATCAGGGCTGCTGTTTCAGACATATGAGATTTTCATGTTTTGTTTTTTAGATATGGTCCGTCAAAACGGCTCTTGTTACATGAATTTTCTATGGAGTTCTTTTATTTCCGTTAGTTTTTCTTTATTTTTTTTGAGGGATTCAGGGTTCTCGGAAACAAAGGCTTCACTGAACACCATCCCCCAGTTCAGATGATCACAAATACATTGGAACTGATCTGTTATTAGTTTATATTCAGGATCTGTCAGTTCCGCCATACCCACACATATCACGCCCACTTTCTTTTTTATTTTTGAAAGTTGTTCTGACTTTGAGTACATCTTATCTATTATCAACTTCAGTTTTGCCGTTATTCCCCACCAATATACAGGGGAACCGAATATCAGTATTTCTGCATCGTATATCTTTTGAATGATCTCAACTGTATCATCTTCCTGAACGCACTCTCCGCCGTTATGTTTGCAGGCATCACAGTTTATACATCCGCTGACATTCTTTCTGTCGGCATCTATGAGTTCTGTTTCTGCATCAGGCATTTTATGTTCTATTTCTTCTTTAAGGGCAACAAGTGCAGTTCTGGTGTTCCCGTTAAGTCTGGGACTTCCGTTAAAAATCAGCACTTTCATGGGATGTCTCCTTTCTTTCCTATCAACTCTCTTTTTCTGCTTTTACTGCTGCCTGGGCTGCCGCAAGCCTTGCTATGGGCACCCTGAAGGGCGAACACGAAACATAGTTGAGTCCGATTTCATGACAGAATACCACGGTCTTCGGGTCGCCTCCATGCTCTCCGCAGATACCAAGTTTAATATTGGGTCTTGTCTGTTTTCCCTTTTCTACAGCCATTTTTACCAGCTGTCCCACACCGGAAATGTCCAGTGTCTGGAACGGATCTTCTTCAAAAATAAGCTTGTCTCGGTATTCTTTGATTATATTGCCGGTATCATCTCTGGAAAATCCAAAGGCCATTTGTGTGAGATCGTTTGTACCAAAGGAGAAAAACTCAGCTTCTTTTGCTATCTCATCGGCCAGTATAGCTGCCCTTGGTATCTCTATCATAGTTCCGACCATGTAATCAAGTTTCATTCCTTCTCTTTCGAATATCCTGTCTATAGTGTCTACCACTGTCTGCTTGACAAAGGCCAGTTCTTTTTCAAGTCCCACCAGAGGTATCATTATTTCAGGTGAGATATCCATTTTCTTTTCTTTTTTCAGTTCGATGGCAGCCATTATTATGGCTTCGGCCTGCATTTCGGCGATTTCCGGATATGTCACCGCCAGTCTGCAGCCTCTGTGTCCCAGCATGGGATTGAACTCATGAAGCTCTTGGACTTTTTTGGACAGTTTTTCATAGGGCACATTTATCTGTTTTGAAAGTTCCTTTATTTCTTCTTCTGTATGGGGCAGGAATTCATGCAGCGGCGGATCAAGGAGTCTTATGGTTACAGGTCTGTCTTCCATTACTTCATATATTCCTTTGAAGTCTCCCTTCTGATAGGGAAGCAGCATTGCAAGAGCACTCCGTCTTTCTTCTTCTGAATCTGCAAGGATCATCCGGCGTACATTGGATATTCTTTCTTCTTCAAAGAACATGTGCTCGGTCCTGCAAAGCCCTATTCCTTCGGCTCCGAAATCCACCGCCTGCCTGGCATCTCTGGGATTGTCGGCATTAGCTCTTACCCCCAGTGTTCTTACTTCATCTGCCCATTTCATTATCATTCCGAAATCACCGGAAAGTTCCGGTAAAACGGTGCTTATAAGTCCTTTATAGACAACGCCTGCGCTTCCGTCAAGTGAAATGAAATCTCCTTCTTTGAATACATTCCCTCCGACAGTCATTTTTTTCGCTTCTTCTTGGACTATTATCTCGGAGCAACCCGAAACACAGCATTTACCCATGCCTCTTGCCACAACTGCAGCATGGGATGTCATCCCCCCTCTTGCGGTAAGTATGCCCTCTGCCACCACCATGCCTGCCAGATCTTCCGGTGAAGTTTCAAGCCTTACCAGTATTGCCTTTTCTCCGTTATTTACAGCGTCAACAGCCTCTTCGGCGGTAAAGTATATCTTTCCTGAAGCCGCACCGGGGGAAGCTGCAAGACCTTTTGTTATGGGCTCTGCTTTTTTGAGTCCTGCCTCATCGAATTTGGGATGGAGCAACTGATCTATCTGAGCCGGTTCCAGTCTTGTTACGGCTGTCTTTTTATCTATTAGCCCTTCTTGTTCCATATCAACTGCGATCTTCACGGCTGCCGCAGCTGTTCTTTTGCCATTTCTTGTCTGGAGCATAAAGAGCTTGTTTCTTTCAACGGTAAATTCCATATCCTGCATATCTGTATAATGTTTTTCAAGAAGTTCGGATATCCTCATGAATTCTTTGTACACTTCCGGGAAGGCCTCTGCCATTTCTTCTATGGGCTGAGGTGTCCTTATTCCCGCCACCACATCTTCTCCCTGGGCATTTACCAGGAATTCTCCGAATATCCTGTTTTCACCGTTTACGGGGCTCCTTGTGAATGCCACCCCTGTTCCGGATGTGTTTCCCATATTCCCGAATACCATGGACTGGACATTTACTGCGGTGCCCAGATCAGAAGGGATATTGTTCAGCTGTCTGTAAAGTATGGCTCTTTCGTTGTTCCAGGAACGGAAAACCGCCATTATGGCTTCCATCAGCTGGTCTTTCGGCTCCTGGGGGAAATCTCTTTTGATTTCTGTTTTTACGAGTTTTTTGTAATCAGTGATTATGGATCTCAGATCTTCTGTTGTTAGATCCACATCGAAGCTGCATCCTTTTTCGTCTTTTTTTGCATCAAATATACTATCGAATTTTGCCTTGGATATCTCCATGACCACATCACCGAACATCTGTATGAATCTTCTGTAACTGTCATATGCGAACCTTTCATTGCCGGTAAGTTTTGCCAGACCTTCAACAGTTTCATCATTGAGTCCCAGATTCAGTATGGTATCCATCATTCCCGGCATGGAAAAAACTGCTCCCGAACGGACAGAAACCAACAGCGGATTTTGCGGGTTTCCGAATTGTTTTTCAGTTACTTTTTCCAGATCCGTGAGTTTTTCAAATATTTCTTTTATTATATCGTCACCGATTTTTTTGCCTTCTTCATAATATCTGTTACATGCCTCAGTTGTGACAGTGAAACCGAAGGGTACGGGCAGCCCTATTTTTGTCATTTCTGCCAGATTTGCACCTTTGCCGCCCAGGAGATCTCTCATGTCTTTAGAGCCCTCATTGAATGAATATACAAATTTCTTCATTGTTTTTTACACTCCTTAAAAATCAAGTTTTTCTTCGATATATTTTCTTATTTCTTCGATGGGCA
>JAAYYX010000074.1 GCA_012515135.1 Clostridiales bacterium
AGGAACAAAAATAAGGGAAATGCCTTTGGACCATCTTGATATAACGCTTAAAAATTTTTACGAAAAACGGGAAAGCATTAAAACCGACAGATCAAACCGGCCGGGTATTTTAGATTGTAAAAAAAATCTACCTATAATATAATCATAAAAGAGTCTTTGCAGACACAAAAAAACGAGAGAAGGAAGACAAAATGAAAAAAATACTGGTCAGCGCCTGTCTATATGGAGATAAATGCAGATATGATGAGGGGGATGTATCATTTGATGACCCCACATTCCTCAAATGGAAGGCGGAGGGAAGGCTTGTCAAGATCTGCCCCGAGGTCTGCGGAGGATTAAAGACACCCAGACCCGATTCGCAGATAAGAGGAGAAAGAGTCCTGGCAAGAACCGGGCAGGACGTTACAGAAGAATATGAAAAGGGAGCAAAAGAAGCGGTGCGGCTGGCAGAAGAAAACAGAGTGGCCTGCTGTATAATGAAGCAGCGCAGTCCTTCCTGCGGCAGCAAAATAATATATGACGGAACCTTTACAGGCGGCAAGATCAAGGGAGAAGGGATCGCGGTAAGAAAGCTGAGAAAAGAAGGCTTCAAAGTATTCGGTGAAGAAGATATGGAAGAAGTAAAATCTTTTATTGAGGAATGAGGAGGATTACAGATTGGAAGCATTGAAGAAAAAGATCCTTAATGAGGGAGAGGCCATAGGGACCCAGATAGTAAAGGTCGACGGATTCGTGAATCACCAGATCGATGTGAGATTCATGAGCGAGATGGGGAAAGAATTCAAAAGAAGATTCGGAGATATCAAGGTGGACAAGATACTTACGGTTGAATCCAGCGGTATCGCCATTGCCTGTCTGACAGCTCCATTTTTTGATTATCCCCCGGTGGTCTTTGCAAAGAAGACTTCACCGAATACTCTTATTGAAGGATCCTATTCAGCAGAAGCAAAGTCTTTCACCAAAGGAACTGTTTCTCTGGTCAGGGTATCGAAGAAATTTATTGAAAAGGGAGACAGAGTGCTTATCATAGACGATTTTCTGGCTCACGGACAGGCATCTTTTGCAATGACTGACATAATAAAACAGGCGGGAGCCCGGGTAACCGGTATCGGCATAGTAATAGAAAAGTTGTTCCAGGGTGGCGGAGAGACGCTTAGAGGTGCCGGATACAGGGTAGAATCCCTGGTTTCCATAAGCAAAATAAACGACGGCATCATAACCTTTAGCGAATGAACGGTATATTGCTATATTATATATAATGTTCGTATTAATACGAACATTATATTTTTTTTTCGTATCAACAATATGCTTTTTTGCGAAAAAGACTTCCTGTTGACCCGGCTAAAGACTATAATGAATTTATCAAAAACAGTTCGGAAAGAGTTTTTGCTTTTTATTTTTAGGAGGAGAAGGAGAAAAATGAAAAAAATATTTGCAGTTGCGGTAGCGCTAATAATGGTGCTGACTCTGTCATTCGGTCTTGTGGGCTGCGGTGAAAGCGAA
>JAAYYX010000075.1 GCA_012515135.1 Clostridiales bacterium
ATCTTTTTCAGGTCATCCCTCACCTTTGCTGCTCTCATTGCCAGGTCCTCTGCCAGCTTTGCTCCTTCTTTGGTCCGCATGGAATCAAAAGCATCAACAGCATCCCTTACTGCGATCTCAACAGATCTCAATATCTCCTCTTCATCCTCCACATCAGGTATGGTCTTCATCACTTCCGGCATTCCCGATATAAGGGCCAGATCTATGCTGCCGGGAAGATCAAATTCTTCTTTTAGTCTATTAAGATTCTTGTGATACTGGGAAGCTGCTGCTGTATTGAGACTTATCTTAAGATCATCTTCGGTGACCGCCTCTATGAGTATGGCCACTTCCACTTTGCCCCGTTTTGCGGTCTCCTTTACTATGTTCTTGATTTTCTCTTCCGCAAAATTATACCTTCTGGGCATCTTTATATTGATGTCGCTGTATCTGTGATTCACAGAACGCACTTCAGCAGTTATGATCCTTTTGCCGTCACTGTATTCCCCTTTCCCAAATCCTGTCATACTCTTTATCATACAATTTTCTCCTTTTCAATAATAATTTATGATAATATATGATTATATCACAGTACGGTCCGGAAAGTGAGATTTTTATGGCTTTTGACGGCATTTTCACCGGAGCGGCAGCCTTTGAGCTGAATGAAAAACTCCGCGGTGCCAAAGTAGAAAAAATATATCAGCCCGAAAGGGACGAACTGGTTTTTCATCTTCACAGTACCTTGGGGGATCACAAACTATATGCTTCCTGCGGCAGCAGCCATCCGGGTGTATATCTGACTTCGGAAGAATTCCAAAACCCCGATTCTCCCGGTTCTTTTTGTATGCTTCTCAGAAAGCATATCGGCAAAAGCCGTATAAACGATATATATCAGAAAGATTCCGAAAGGATCATCGAGATCCTGTTTACGGGTCGGGATGAAATGGGTTATGGTAAAAACAAAAAAATAATATTCGAAATAATGGGCAAGCACAGCAATATAATACTTGTGAATGCCGATGATGATGTTATTGCAGACAGCATCAAACGCATCTCCCCGGGCATGAGCCGAATACGTCCTGTCCTTCCGGGCAGAGCCTATGATTACCCGCCGGCCCGGGGCAAGATCTCTCTTTTTTCAGTCACGTTGTCCGATATCAATGAGTGCTGCCTTGAAAGTGACATAAGCAGGGCTCTGCTTTCCCGTATACAGGGGCTGTCTCCCCTTATATCAGACCAACTGTCGACGGAAGGAGACGCTGATGCCATCTTCAAAAAAATCTGTATTATAAGGGAAAGTCTAATAGCGGGGAACTTTGTTCCTGCAGGATGGCTGAAAAAAGACGGAGAGCCGCGGGACTTCCATGTGATCCCCGTTTCTGCCTACGGAGAGCTCGATATCATACGTTTTGAAAGTCCCAGCGAGGCTGTCTCCTGGTATTACAAAAACAAGGATTCTGCCAACAGGATAAGGCAGAAATCATCAGATCTCAACAAAATCATTTCTTCCGCATTGAAGAAACAGAGACTCAAAAAACAACGTCTTTGTGAAGACCTGCTATATGCCGAAGAGTCCAAAAAATTCCGCCTTTACGGTGAACTTCTGACTGCCAATATACATCTGATAAAACAAGGTTCGGATTCCGTCAGGATTTTTGACTATAATAATGAAGAAGAGGTAACGATACCCCTTGACATGAGGCTGTCCGCCGCTCAAAACGCGCAAATATATTTTAAAAAGTTCAGAAAATCAAAAACAGCTTTGGTTGAAAAACAGAAGCAACTCAGTGAAACAGATTCTGATATAACATATCTGGAATCCTCTGCCGAACATCTTAAACGGGCTGAAAAAGTATCTGATATAGACGCCATCCGTGATGAGCTTGCCGAAACAGGTTTTATCAGGAAAAGAAGGGATCTGCCCGCAAAAAAAATAAAGGCGGAACCATTTTCATATCTTTCTTCGGAGGGATATGTGATCCTTGCGGGAAAAAACAACCGGGAAAACGATTTTCTCACCTTCAGGAAAGCATCCCGCACAGATCTGTGGTTCCATACAAAAGATATTCCGGGATCCCATGTGATACTGCTTACAGAAGGCAGGGAGCCGGGAGAAAATTCCATACTTGAAGCCGCTGCCATAGCCGCATATCACAGCAAAGCTAGATCTTCGGAAAATGTGCCCGTAGACTACACTCACATACGTTATGTCAAAAAGCCCTCCGGTGCAAAGCCCGGCATGTGTATTTTCACAAACAACAAAACACTGTATATCAAGCCTTCAGTTCCCGGATCCATTCTACCATCTTCATGATCACTTCTGTGCCGTCGTTCTCTCTGTTTCCATTGTGTATTTCATGAAACATACCTTCCCACTCTATATATGTACAGGCTTCTTTTTCGTGGGATACGAACTTACGGCTTCCTTCGATACTGCATATCCTGTCCTCAGTGCCATGCATAAGCAAAAGCGGCTTTCCCTTTGATCTGCCATTGTCTTCGTTTTGATTTTTTGCCAGCGCCTCTCCTGTTTCAAAAGCTTCAAATGCACACAGCATCGATATTTTGTCATGGACCATCGGATTTGTTTTGTAGGGTTTCACAGAGACAGGATGTCCCAGATCTTCTTCGTTTACAGCTGATTTTATTGTCATTTCCGGGCATATTCCGGACATGACCCTCACAAACAAAAACAGTGGAGCCGCCGGCTTGTTCACCAGTTCTATCCAGGGTGCCGAGATCATATATGCAAAGGGCACATCATTGGACTTTCCTCTTGCTCTGTAGTCAAGGGCGATATTGCCTCCCAAACTGTGTCCGTAAAGGATAACGGGTTTGCCGGGGTACATTTTCACGGCATGCTCCAAAAGGGCATCAATGTCTTCAAGCACGGATTTTCTCGGAGCACAATGTCCTCTTTTCCCCGAAGATGCTCCATGCCCCTTAAGATCCATAGAAAGGCAAGCCATATTGGCCTCTGAAAGGAATCTGTTCATGCGGTCATAGCGGCCTGCATGTTCTCCGATGCCGTGGATGATACAAATAACATAGTCAGGGTCTTTTTTCGGCCATGAATATCCGATTATTTTTTCTTTTTCTCCGGAACTTTTGATCGGAAAATTTTCAAACATTTTTTTATCCTTTCCATCATCCTTCATTTCACGCCTTTTATATTACCTTTTGTGCTCTTGCTTTGCCGGGCCATTGTTTTAAAAAAAATTTTGTATATACTCGTATCAAACCCTAAAATTGTTTGAGACCGCAACGAAAAAGGAGGCAGAAATGAATAACAGATGTTCGATGTGCAATAAGTTTTGTGAAACCAGACCTTTCAGAGGCGGTTATA
>JAAYYX010000076.1 GCA_012515135.1 Clostridiales bacterium
AGGACGATGTTGTTTATGTCCACCATTTTCTTTGGTGAAATCTCGCTCCCCGCGGAAAGACTTGTATTATATAGGGATTTTTCTATGTGCTCGTGGACATCTGCTATCCTTTTTCTTATGGTCTCCATCGTTTCTTCATCAAGGGCATCTGCCAGAGCCTCTTCCTTGCTCAGTAATTCTCCGTGTTCCAGTTCAAATTCGGATATGCCTGAAACAGTGACGGTATCATAACCCAGCTTTTCTTTTATTGCCGCGGCAAGGTCAACTTTGGCATCAGTCTCACCATGTACAAGAAATATCTGTTTTGGTTCCTTTATGAATCCGCTTATCCATTCCAGAAGTCCTTCTTTGTCCGCATGGGCAGAAAATCCTTCCAGATCATATATTTCTGCATTGACATGTATCTCTTCTCCGAAAAGTGTCACATCTTTAAGGCCGTTAAGAAGATTCCTTCCCAGTGTCCCTTCAGCCTGATATCCCACGAACACCACACTGGATTTGGGATCCCACAGATTATGTTTGAGATGATGTCTTATCCTTCCCGCCTCACACATGCCGCTGGCGGAAATTATTATCTTGGGTTCCCGGTTCATGTTAAGGGCTTTTGAATCGTCGCTGGTTCTTGTGAATTTAAGGTTTTTGAAATCCAGCGGGTTATCTCCCTTAAGTATGTATTCCTTTGTTTCTTCATCAAATACCTGTGCGTTCTTTTTGAACACTTCTGTGGCAGTGGTAGCCATGGGGCTGTCTATATATACATTCAATTTGTCCAGCTTTTCTTTGTACTGTTGGTTTTCTTCATAAAACCGGTTGAACTCAAAAATCAGTTCCTGGGTCCTGCCCACCGCAAATGAAGGTATTACCACCGTGCCGCCTCTGTCTGTGGTTTTTATGACTATGTCAAGAAGCTCGTCTATGCTGGCGGAATTTTTGGGGTGCAGTCTGTTCCCGTAGGTGGCTTCCATAATAAGATAATCCGCTTTTTTTATGATTTTGGGATTTCTCAGTATGGGTCTGTCCATCACTCCCAGGTCTCCGGAAAAAACGATCTTGGATATCTTCTCCTTGCCGTTTCCCTGCTTTTCATTCTGCCCGTTTTCACCGGTTTTTTCTTTTACCCAGATCTCCGTTATGGCGGACCCGAGAATGTGTCCGGCCTCATTGAACACGGCTTCCATTTCATCATTTATCTTAAACAGTTGATCGTATAGCACCGGGAAAGTCAGCTTTAATGCCTCCTCGGAATCCTTTATTGTGTAAAGAGGCTCTATCGGTGAACGTCCCGCTCTTTCATTTTTGCGGTTCTGCCACTCTGCTTCCTTTTCGTGTATATATGCGCTGTCCTTCAGCATAACGGGAAGGAGGTCCGCCGTTGCATCGGTACAATATATCTTTCCCTTAAAACCTCTCTTGACCAGAAGAGGAAGTCTCCCGCAATGATCTATATGGGCATGACTCAAAAGGACGCATTCTATTTCTTTTGGGTCAAAGGGAAATTCATCGAAATTCTGGGCTTCCTGCTGTTTGCCCCCCTGAAACTGACCGCAATCCAAAAGTATTTTGTGTCCTCCTCCCATAAGAAGATGGCATGAACCGGTAACTCCAAGCGCCGCTCCGCAAAATTTAATGTGCATAAGTGATCCTCCTTATATCTTTCTATAAAACAAAAAGTCCCGAAGAAAGATACCTCTCTCCGGTATCAGGCAAAATAACGATTATGTTTTTTCCTTTGTTTTCTTTTTTTGCAGCCAGACAAGATGCTGCATATAATGCTGCTCCTGAAGATATTCCTGCAAGTATGCCTTCCCTTTTCGCAAGTTTTTTTGCAGTGTCAAATGCATCTTCATCGCTGACTGTTATCACTTCGCTGATAAGGGATCTGTCAAGTATATCCGGTATGAATCCCGCTCCTATGCCCTGTATCCCATGGGGGCCGGGAGTTCCTCCGGTCAGTACATTTGATTTTTTTGGTTCTACTGCAACGATCTTGACTGCCGGATTCCTTTTTTTCAGGAAACTTCCTGCTCCGGTTATGGTCCCTCCGGTGCCTACGCCTGTAACAAATATATCTACTTTCCCTCCGGAATCTTTCCATATTTCGGGCCCTGTGGTTTCAAAATGGGCCTTTGGATTTGCCTTATTTGTAAACTGGCCGGGCATGAATGCCCGGGGAGTCTGCCTTGTAAGGCTTTCTGCTTTTTCTATTGCACCTCTCATTCCCCTTGCACCTTCTGTAAGATAAAGCTCTGCTCCATATCCAGAAAGCAGATCTCTTCTCTCTCTGCTCATGCTGTCCGGCATAACAAGTATGGTTTTATAGCCCTTTGCTCCGGCCACCAGAGCCAGCCCAATGCCCGTATTACCACTGGTGGGTTCAATGATAACGCTGCCTTTTTTCAGCAGTCCTTCTTTTTCTGCATCCTCTATCATATAAAGAGCGGTTCTGTCCTTTATACTTCCTCCGGGGTTTTTCCCTTCGATTTTTGCATATATATTCCCCCGGGGAATAGAAGAGTCTTCTTTTGAAACTTCATATCTGCTTAAATAAACAAGAGGTGTGTTCCCTATGGTTTTTATTATATTCTTATACAACATATTTATCCCTCTGTCATCATTTGATGCTTTATATTATAACATGAAATCATTTATGAAAGCATCCTTTAAGTTCTGATATTTTCTTGTTTTACCTGCCATAATATAGATGGCCGTCCCTTAAAAAAGGGACGGCCATTTAATATTTTTTGTAAAATCAGTTTTCGGTCAAACTATCAGTCATACTTCTTCTTTGTAGCTACCTTGACCTTTTTTCTGCCCTTCTTCCATTTGATTTCCCCTGTGGTTATGCAGTCCTGTACAGGACATACATTGAGGCACAGATGGCATCCAACACAATCGTCTTCAAGAAGTATAGGTCTTCTCTTCTTTTCGTCCCAGTCAATGGCCTGATGTGCAGCATCATAGCATGATATATAGCATCTGCCGCATCCAACACATTTTTTGTTGTCGAACTTAGGGAATACTTTGAAGTCTCTGTTAAGCTCCTCTGCAGGGATCAGATTCGGAAGAACACATCCTATGAAATCGTCAAGCTTGTTATAGCCTTTTTCATCCATGAAATGCCTCATGCCGCTTATCATGTCTTCAACGATCCTGTAGCCGTACTGCATTATAGCAGTTGTCACCTGAACGTTACGGCATCCTACCGAAAGGAATTCTGCCGCGTCTCTCCATGTCTCGATACCTCCGATGCCTGACATTTCATGGCCATAACCGAAATCTTTTTTGTTGGCCTTGAGGATTTTGTTCATTTCGGGATCCTGCATTACCTGTGCGCAGAATCTGAGAGCAACGGGTTTTACCGCTGCCCCTGAATAACCGGAAATGGATGATTTTCCGTTGACTACCGGCATACCTGTATTGTTTTCGAAATCCACATTCGTTATGGATTTGATCGTGTTTATTGCAGATACAGCTGCAGCACCTCCCTTTATGGCTGCCCTTGCAGGCTCTTCCATGTTTTTGCAGTTAGGTGTCATCTTGGCGATGAAGGGTATATTTGTTGTTTCTGAAACGGCTTTTGAATATGCTTCCACCAGTTCAACATTGGTTCCAACATCAGACCCCATGTCATGGGAAGTCATCTGGGGACATGAGAAGTTGCCTTCGATCAGGTCTGCTCCTGCCTGGTCCGCCATTTTAGCCAGATCTCTCCATTCTTTGTCACTGCTTCCCATTATGGATGCAACAACAACTTTGTCCGGATAGTCTTTTTTGAGTTTATAAATATACTCAAAGTTCTTTTCGGTCGGTTTATCTGATATCTGTTCCATATTTTTGAAACCGATCCAGGGAAGTCCTTCTTTATTTGTCTGGTCAAATCTGGGTGAACATTCGTCTGCAACGAATATACCTACAGTTTTGAAGAAGACGCCGCCCCAGCCTGTCTCAAAGCATTTGGCTACCATGTCATAACAACCGCCAACGGGTGATGATGAAAGGAAGAACGGATTTTCGCAATCAACTCCCAGATATTTTATTGATAAATCTTTTTTAACTGCCATCCTACTTCACTCCTTTCTGTAAGAATTCTATTATTGAGGCTGCTGCTTCTTTTCCTGAAGCCACGGCTTCAACAACTGTCTTTCCACCATTTACGATATCTCCGCCGGCAAAATATTTTTTACTGCTGGTCTTGCCCTTTGCTGTAGCCTTTACCATGCCTTTTTCTGTAAGTTTCACAGGGGCCAGGTCCGAGAAATCTTCAGCGCCCTGTCCGATGGCAAATACAACTGTATTGGCTTCAAGTTTCAACTCGGATTTTTCGGTTACTTTTGGTCTTCCTTTGAACTTGACAGCTTCGACCTTATTTGTTCCCAGAACACTGGAGGGTGCCATGTTGGTCGTTATGCCAATACCAAGACAAAGTGCATACTGGAATTCAGTCATGTTGCCCGGAGCCTCTTCCAGAGTTCTCCTGTAAACGATGCGAACATCTTCTGCCCCCAGAAGTTTTGCCGTTACAGCACAGTCTACAGCCACATCGCCGCCGCCCACTACAACGACCTTTTTACCGGGTTTGAAAGTTTTCTTCGTTCTTGCCTGTTTAAGAAAATCCGCTGCTGCATATACACCCTTAAGGTTGGTTCCCTTGATGGGAGGGATCTTTGCTCCCCAAAGGCCTACACCAACGAAAACAGCATCAAATGCTTCCAGATCGGCGGGCTTTACTTTTTTGCCTAAAACGAATTTCACTCCAAGACCTTTTACCTGCGCTATATCATGATCCACGACTTTCTGAGGCAGTCTTGTGGGAACTATTCCGTATGTCATAACTCCGCCGGCTTTTTCTTCTCTGTCAAAAACAGTTACCTTGTAACCTGCTTTTGCCAGCTCTGCGGCACATGCCAGTGATGCCGGTCCGGCACCCACGCATGCAACTTTTTCTTTCATTTTCTTTACGGGAGCCTTCAGCGTCTTCATTTTGAAGATCTTTTCCTGTTCGATCGCGTATCTCTGAAGTTTGCCTATCTGGATAGGTTTGTCGATACCACATCTGCTGCAAGCTTCTTCACAAAGTCTGTCATAGGGACAGATCCTTGCGCATGATCCGCCAAGAATGTTGTTTTCTCTGATGGTCTCTGCGGCACCTTTTGCATTTCTGAATCTTATCGATCTGATAAATTTCCCGGGGTCGGTCCCTGCGGGACAACCCTCACTGCAAGGTGCATCATGGCAGAGTAAACATCTTGCTGCTTCTTCCATGGCTGTTCTGTGATTGAATCCAGCCTGGGCTTCAGCAGTGTACTTAGCTTTTTCTACTTTACTCAATTTCTACTCCTCCTTTGATACTTAACTAATATTTGCTGACGCGAAGGCGCCGAATAGAATATATATTAGTTCATTTTTTGTCGTTCATTTGAATGACTATGTTCTTTAATTCTAACATACTTCTGTATAAATGCAAGTTGAACAGCACCTCTGCCGTCAAATATACGGTGTAAAAAATACATCCGGCGGGAGGCCTCCCCGGCGGATGTATTTTATTTTTTCGGAACTATTCGTAGAATTTATCTGCTTTTAATACGGCACCCAAAGCTGCTGTTGCTCCTGCCGTACAGTCCTCATCAGAAACAAATTCAGGTTCACAATGGGACAGTCCGTCTTTTGTTCTTGTGAATATCATGGTTGTGGGCAGCATGTATGCACAGAACTGGGCATCATGTCCTGCTCCGGAAAGGATCTTCTGCCATTTCATTCCGCTTTCTTCCATTGATTCTTCTACAAAGCGCACGAGATCCTTATCAAAATAAACTGTATCTCTTACCCACTGTTCTTCGATCTCACATGTGCACTTGCACCATTCTTCCTTTGCCATGTCTTTGAGTATTCCCATTACCTTTTTGCGAAGTTCGGGATCCGGATGCCTTACATCCAGCGAGAACTCTGCTTCGTCGGGGATACAGGTGTGTATGCAGGGATGAACATATATCTCGCCTGTGGTGTATACGAATTCCGGCTCCTGTCCTTTGTTGAGTTCATCAAATCTTTTGTGCATTTCACAAAGGAATGTGGAGGCGGCAAAAAGAGCATCATGTCTTTTGCCCATGGGGAATGTTCCGGCGTGAGCCGTGAATCCATGGAATCTGACTCTGTAGTTGAACATGCCCATTACCAGCTGCACTGCTCCCACTTCATTGCCTGCTTCTTCCAGGATGGGTCCCTGTTCCAGATGTGCTTCAAACATTGCACAATACTTGTCAGGACTTATTCTGTTTTCTTTGGGGCCCTTGAATTTTGTTGCCGCCAGTGCTTCTCCGAAATTGGCGAACTCGGATTCATCCATGGGTGTGGATTTCATCATATTTTCATACTGGAAATTCACAGCCAGTTCTTTGGGTATATAGTCATTGCATATTATCCCGGAAACCATCATAGCGGGAGGATAAAGAGATCCTTCCTCATTGGTCCATATCATAGCCGTCACAGGATGCTTATGCGGTATATTCTCAGCCACTATAGTTTCAAGCACTTCCATGCCTGTCATTACTCCCAGGATACCGTCATAGTTACCGCCGTTTTTAACGGAGTCCACATGGGAACCCAGAACTATCCTCTTTGCATTGGGGTCTGATCCTTCAATGGTTGCATACATGCAGGCTACATCGTCGCATTCAATTTTTGCGCCGATAGCTTCCATCCTTTTTACAAATTCTTCTCTGGCCATGTGTGCTTCAGGGGAAAGAGAATATCTGGTTATTCCGCCATGACCCGCATCTCCGAATTTTGAAAAGGTTTTGATTTTGTCGCTCATTCTGTTTAGATCACATTTGTAAGCCATTTTATGCCTCCTTATTTAATAATACATTATGCCTTTCGGCCATTTTAATAAACTATATATCGACATGCAGCACAAAAAATAACACATCGACGTACACTATTATTATATACCCGTCATTTTATTTTGCAACATGTAAAGAAAATTTACATGCCCCGTACCAGCATTCCCAAATGTATTATTCATTCAGCACCGTCAGTTTTTTTATTTTCTGAGGCTCTTTCGGTTTGTCTCTCATATCTCTTTTGGTGCTTACTATCCTGTCAGCCTCTTCCATCCCCTCTGTTATTCTGCCGAAGGCTGCATACTGTCCGTCAAGGTAGGGTGCATCATCCACCATTATGAAAAACTGAGATCCTGCAGAGTTGGGGTTTGCCGCTCTGGCCATTGACAGCACTCCTCTTTCATGAAGAAGATCGTTTTCAACTCCGTTGTCTGAAAATTCTCCTTCTATGGTATGCCCCGGTCCTCCTGTTCCATCCCCCCTGGGGCATCCTCCCTGTATCATGAAGCCCGGGATGACCCGGTGAAACAAGAGTCCGTCATAAAACCCCTTGTTGGCCAGGGCCTCAAAATTGGCCACTGTCTTTGGTGCTGTGTTTTCATAAAGTTCACCCTTCATTATCCGGCCGTTTTCCATTTCGATCATGATTTTTTTCATTTTATTATCTCCTTATCTTAAAAACTTCATGCTTTGGTGTTCCGCTTTCTATAAATCTCCACAACTCGTCTCTCAGATATTCCGGATAAAGATTTTCTGTTTTCTTTATTTCTTCTTTGTCCATGAAGCGGACTTCCCTGATGACCTGCTCATTTCTTTCTCTTTCGGGATCATCTCCTTTTTTGAGGCTGCCTCCCTTTATTTCACCCATGAAAAAATTAACGAATCTTTGCTCTTTGTCTTCTCTTATCTGCTCCACATGCCAAATAAGCATGCCTATTTCCACATCAAGGCCTGTTTCTTCCTTTATTTCTCTTGCAGCAGCCTGCCTGGAATCTTCATTTTCTTCAATGCCCCCTCCCGGAAGCATCCATATATCTTTGCCCTCATGATGCTGCCGCACCATCAGAACTCTTTTTGCCTCATCGAGGATCACTGTCCTGGCTCCGCCTATCCACATAAAAATGCTCCTGCTGTTCCCATTACTACTATTATAATGATGGGATTTATTTTGAATTTACCCGACAATATAAGGGTTATTATAAATATCCCCAGGGGGATAAGGTCCACAGAAAAAGGGGCCAGTCTATATATTGAGGTGCCGGCGATAAAAATCACAGCCGCTGAAATAAGGCCAATCACCGTAGGCCTCATTCCCTCAAACAGTCCCTGCACTATCCTGCTCTCCCTGTACCTTCCCATAAATTTCATCACGAGGAGTACTATTATGAATGAAGGAAGTGCGATGGAAAAAGCGGCCAGTATGCCTCCTGGTATACCTGCATATTCAAGACCCGTGTAGGTTGCGGCATTGGGAGCCACTGCACCTGGTACTGCCTGGGAAACGGCAATAAGGTCTGAGAATTTTTCCGGAGACAGCATATGATATTCCTGTACCATTTGAAAGATCAGAGGCAGCATCGCTATCCCGCCTCCGAAGCTGAAAGCTCCGATAAAGAAAAAAACCATGATCAGGTGAAGAAATTTCATTGGTGGTCACCTGCCTCTGCTCTTTTTCTTTTTACTGCCGTATATATTATACCTGCCGTTCCTCCCAGTATGATGGGTATAACAGCCATTATTTCAAATATGCCTATGGCGACAAAAACCAGAAGTGCCACTGTCCAGTGGAATGGGTTTTTTAATACTTTTTTGGCCATACCGAAAACAGTAACCGCTATCAGTCCGCAGGCGGAAGCTTTTATGGCTGTAAATGCTCCGCTGATATAAGTGTTTTCACCCAGTGCCCCAAGAAGAAGCACAACTGCGGTAATGCATAAGATCGAAGGCATCAGCATTCCTGCAGTTGCCACGGCGGCTCCCGCTATGCCGTTTCTCTTATTGCCGATAAATGTGGCCGCATTGACGGCAACGGCCCCGGGAAGCGCCTGGCAGACGGCCAGGCAGTCTATCATCTCTGTTTCATTCAGCCATTTTTTTTCTTCAACGATAACTCTTTGTATTATGGGGATCATGGCATATCCGCCGCCTACAGTAAAAAAGCCGGTTTTAAAAAAAGCAAGAAACAGAACAAACAGTTCCTTTGCCTTGTTTTTTTTTGTCATTATTTTTCCCCGTTTATCATGTCCACGGTCCTCTTGATGGCTTCATCAAATGTTATTTCTTCTTTTTCGGATCCGCGGCGGAGTTTGTATTCTGCTTTTCCTTCTGCAGAACCTCTTCCCACGGTTATCTGTACAGGTATGCCTATCAGATCCGCATCCTTGAATTTTACTCCCGGTCTTTCATCCCGATCATCCAGCAACACATCTGCTCCGGCCTTCTTGAGCTCGCTGTAAAGCCTTTCGCCCTCTTTCATCTGAATTTTATCGGAAGTTTTTACAATGATTATTATCACTTGATAAGGAGCAACTGATAAAGGCCAAATTATGCCGTCATCATCATGATGCTGTTCTACTATGGCTGCCAGAGTCCTTGTAACTCCTATTCCGTAGCATCCCATTACTATGGGTCTGCTTTGCTGGTTCTCATCCTTATAATATGCTCCCATTGATTCACTGTATTTTGTCCCCAGCTTGAATACCTGACCAACCTCTATTCCTCTTGCGATTTTCACCGGTTCTCCGCACGAAGGGCAGGGATCGTTTTCCTGAATGAGCTTTATATCCGATATTATATCTGCTTCATAGTCTCTTCCATAGTTTACGTTCTTTAGATGAAGATCCTTTTTACATGCACCGGCGCAAAGATTTTTCTGTCCGATCAGTTCACTGTCCACGACTAAAGTCAAGTCATGAAGCCCAACAGGTCCCGTAAATCCTCCGACGCATCCTGTGGCTGGGCCCATTTTACCCTCGTCGGCAAAATCTATTGAATGTTCGGGTATCCCAAGGGCATTTACAAGTTTCACCATGTTAAGCTCTCTGTCTCCCCTTATAAACGCTGCCACATATCCGTTTTCTTTTTCCCCGTTGTCGTAGGTGACAAAAAGAAGCGCCTTTATAGTCCGGTCTTTATTGAGGCCCAGGTATGCGGCCACATCCTCTATGGTCTTCATGTCAGGGG
>JAAYYX010000007.1 GCA_012515135.1 Clostridiales bacterium
AGCAATTTATGGGACTTGTGCCCCAGAGGTTTTTCAAGGAACTCTTCATATGACTTTAGGACCGCCGGATTCTCATGGGAAAATCTGAGTTCATTGACTTTGTCAAGCCCATATAGGATCTTGCCTCTGTCTTCCGCCATCTCTTCACCTTCATGTATGGGCTGTCCTCCTCCGCCTGCACATCCTCCCGGACATGCCATTATCTCCACAAAATCATAGCTTACTTCACCGGCTCTTATGGCTTCGATAAGTTTCCTGGTATTGCCAAGGCCACTGGCAACGGCTACGCGTACTGTTGCCCCTGACACATCAAATTCCGCTTCTTTCCAGCCTTCCATTCCTCTTACTTTCTTGAATGCATCCGGATCCGGATTTTTTCCTGTGAGCAGGAAATAGGCACTTCTTAATGCTGCCTCCATTACCCCTCCGGTGGCACCGAATATAACTGCCGCTCCGGAACCTATGCCGAATACATCATCAAATTCTTCATTTTTGAGAGTCTCGGGATTTACATGGCTCGCCCTCATCATCCTGTTGATTTCCCTTGTGGTAAGAACAATATCCACATCCGAGCCGTATCCGGAATCGTTTACCTGTTTTACCCCTCTTTCATATTTTTTGGCCGTACAGGGCATCACAGACACTGAAAATACTTTTTTCGGATCCACTCCCAGCTGTTTTGCGATATATGTCTTTATCATTGCTCCGAACATCTGCTGAGGAGATTTTGCCGTTGAAAGCTGTTTCACCATATCGGGATACTGGGTCTTGACAAAACGGACCCAGCCGGGACAGCAGGATGTAAACATGGGCCAGTTGTAGTTTTCTTTGTTTGTGAATCTTTCAAGGAATTCACTTCCCTCTTCCATAATGGTCAGATCCGCAGTGAAATTGGTGTCAAAGATATAGTCAAATCCAAGTTTTCTAAGTCCATTCACCATTCTGCCCAGGGTGGCGTTTTTCTTGGGGAGTCCTATTCCCTCTCCCCATGCGGCTCTTACGGCGGGTGCCACCTGTACTATAGTTACTGTTTCGGGGTCTTCCAGAGCTTCATACATTTTGTCGATATCGTTTCTTTCCCTTAAGGCTCCCGTCGGACAATGGGTTATACACTGTCCGCAAAGAGAACAGTCCGCCTCCTGCATGTCACTTCCTTCTGCAACCCCCACTGTAACGTGGGGCCCCGATCCGTTTACATCCCATACATGCAGATCCTGTATTTTGTCACACACCTGTACACACCTCATGCACTTTATACATTTTGATGCGTCCCTTATCAGCGGGAAATCCTTATCCCATTTATTTCTTTCAGGCTGCCAGTGATAAGGGAATTCAAGTATGCCCAGATCATTGGCAACAGTCTGCAGTTCACAGTTCCCACTTCTTACGCAGGTGGCACACAGGCAGTCGTGCTCTGAAAGGAGCAGTTCAACATTAGTCCGCCTTGCCTTTCTTACTTTATGGCTGTTTGTAAGAATGTCCATACCTTCTTCAGCCATAGTGTTACATGATGCCAGCAGTTTATCAGTCCCTGCGTTCTCAACGACGCATACTCTGCAGGCACCTATATCATTTATGCCTTCCAGGTAACAGAGATGAGGTATGTTTATTCCTATCTTCTCGGCGGCCTCCATTAAAGTCGTTCCCTTTTTGACAGATAATTTTTGTCCGTCTATTTTTAAATTTACCATTTTTGTTCTCTGCCTCCTTTGAATGATCCCATTCCGAAGTGATCACAGCGCAGACATCTGGACGCTTCCTGCCTGGCTTCTTCCAGAGTCATCCCTTCCTCTATCTCTTCAAAATCCTTTCGTCTGCTGGCGGAGGGACGCTCCCTCATCTGTATCCTTCCCATCGGAGGTCTGTTTACCTGTTTGGCATGGGAAACTTCAACATCTACGGATATTTCATGATTGTATCCAAGATATTCATCTATATTTGCAGCTGCTGTTTTGCCTGCTGCTATGGATCTTATGGCCGTGGCCGGACCGGTCACACAATCACCGCCTGCAAATACACCTTTTAGTTTGCTCACTATGCATGCTTCATCGGCGCTGACCCTGCCTCTGTCTGTGGCAATACCCAGCTTATCGAATGTTCCCGCCTCTATCTTTTGCCCTATTGCGGAAATCACGAAATCACATTCGTACCTTTCTTCAGGCGCCTTTGAATCACATGGTCTGGGTCTTCCGCTTTTATCCAGTTCTCCCGGTATCTGAGGTTTGACCCATATCGCTTTCACATTTCCTTCTTTGTCCGCTTCTATTCTTGAAGGGGCTTTGAGTTCAACGACTTCACAGCCTTCGGCAATGGCTCCTTCTATCTCTTCATTAAGAGCTGTCATATCGCTTCTTCTTCTTCTGTATAGTATGTTTACCTCTTTTGCTCCAAGCCTTCCGGCTGTCCGGGCCACGTCCATGGCCACATTTCCTCCGCCTATTACAGAAACTGTTTTCCCTTCCAGAGAGATCATATTTCCATCTCCTATGGCTCTTAACATTTCAACAGCAGAAAGAACGCCCCTTGAATCCTCGCCTTTTATACCAAGGCTCTGGAATGCATGGGCACCCACGGCGATGTAAACCGCATCATAATCTTTTTTTAGCTTTTTTACTTCTTCAGCTTTAGATATATCTGTTTCCAGTTCCACGTCCACTCCCAGAGAAAGTATTATATCTATTTCTTCCTGCAGTCTTTCTCTCGGAAGCCTGTAGCTTGGTATACCGTATCTAAGCATTCCGCCCAGGAACTTTCTTTTTTCAAATATTTTCACTTTATGCCCCATCAAAGACAAATAATAAGCTGCCGTAAGCCCGCTGGGGCCTCCGCCTATCACCGCAATTTTTTTACCTGTACTTTCAGCTTTTTTGGGTGGTTCTACTTTTCCGGAATTGTCCACGGCAAATCTTTTCAGTCCGCGGATATTGATGGGTGCATCGATCATCGTTCTCCTGCACCTGTTCTCACATGGGTGTTCACACACCAGCGCACAGGCCGTGGGGAAGGGATTGTCTTTTTTGATCAGTTTAACGGCATCATTATATCTGCCCTCCAGTACAAGAGAAACATATCCCGGGATATCCACCCTTGCAGGACAAAGTCCTACACAGGGTATGGCTTCCGAATATTCTCTTATATTGGATGCACAAACACCTTTTTCCACATGGGAGATATAGTCTTCCAAAAACCCGTCAAGTCCTTTGAGTACCATATTTGCAGCTTCAAAGCCTATGGCGCAATCTGCACTGTCTCTTATGCTTTCGGCGGTGGTCCTTATTATGTCTATGGTATTTTTCGTAACATCTTTGCCGCCGTCAAGCACATCATCTATCAGGTTTTCCAACTGTTCAAGCCCCACTCGGCATGGGGTGCATTTTCCGCAACTCTGGCCATGAGAAAGCCTAAGGAATGCCGCAGCAGTATCAACGGGACAAAGGCCCGGATGGCTTGCAGCGACCCGTCTTTCCATATCTTCATAAAGACTTTCAACAACTATTTGAGCCTGGTCTTGAGACTTTATGTCTAGTCTGCTCATTTTATCACATCCTTTAACAAATACTAGACTTTAAAGCAACAGCGCTTCATCTTGAATTATATTTTCAATAACCAGATATATCAAATAGATAAAATCTATATGCTTATAGAGACGGATATTTACGTTTCTACGATTATATCCACATCTTTTTTTGCAGAAAAAACTCCTATGGCACAGGAATCGGGAAGTGATTTTTTTATGCTTTTCAGGAATTTTTCCGCTTCTTTTTGATTCATTGAAATAAGAAGGCCTCCCGAAGTCTGGGGATCATGCATCACATCAGACATCTCTTCAGGCACATGTGGAGATATTTTGGCTCTGCATTTTATATGATCTATATTTGCATATGCACCGGCAGGTATTATCCCTGCCTTTGCCAGTTCCAAAGCATTTTTCATATAGGGGACTTTTTTGCTTTTGATAACTGCAGTAAGTCCGGATGCCTCTGCCATTTCATAACAATGTCCCAAAAGCCCGAAACCGGTCACATCAGTACATGCATTTATATCATATTCATTTACCGCCTCCGTAATAAAATCATTCAGTGAAGTCATGCTTTTTATCATTTCCTCTGTATCGGCAGACCCCAAAAGGCCCGCCTTTGCTGCAGTGGTCAGTATGCCTGTTCCCAGGGGCTTTGTCAGTATAATTATGTCGCCTTCCTTTGCTCCTCTGTTAGTCAGAAGATGCCGGGGATGAACGAAACCTGTCACTGCCAGCCCGTATTTCGGTTCTCTGTCCTTTATTGTATGCCCTCCCGTTATCATGGCGCCTGCCTCATTTATTTTGTCGTACCCGCCCTTTAGTATTTCTCCGGCTATCTCTTCGGGCAGGTCTTCCGGGCAGCAGAAAATATTCATTGCAAGCAAAGGCTTCCCTCCCATTGCATATATATCACTTACGGCATTGGCCGCCGCGATCTGTCCGAAAATATAAGGGTCATCCACCACGGGAGGAAAAATATCAACAGTCTGCAACAATACGGTTTCTTCATCGATCATATAAGCCGATGCATCATCTGCTTTATCGAAGCCCACAAGTAAAGCGGGATCGTCGGGACTGGGCAATTTACGCAGGACCTGCGTAAGCGCTCCGGGCGCAATTTTTGCCGCTCAACCGGAATGCTCTGTCATTTCTGTAAGCTTCAACTGCTTAAGATTATCTTTGTCCATCAAAGTCTCCTCCCTTCTCTATTTGATATTGTATTCTTCCATGACATGTTTTTTGAACATCTCAGCTGTAGGCGAAAGTGTCGTCTGCTTATGGTACGTCATATAGAAATTCCTTTCAAATTTGAAATCTTCTATGTCAAAAACCAGGTAATCGGCTTTTTCTGTATCTCTCTCTGCAGAAAGCCCTGAAATAACAGATATACCAAGACCTGCGGATACAGTTTTTTTCACACCGGTCAGATTGCTCATTCTTGCTATGACATTCATTTTTTTCATTGAGATACCCATGTCTGTCATGGCCCTTTCGAAGGCTTTACGGCTGCCGGATCCCAGCTCCCGCCATACAAACTCTTCTTCCATAAAGTCTGCCATTTTAATGGGTCTTCCATGCAGCTTTGAGTATTTTTCGTTTTTAGGTGTAATAAGTACAGCATTATCCTCTTCCAGCTTCACATATACCAGATCGTTTTCCGTCCTGCTCCCGGTGAATCCTATCTCTGCCTTCTGTTCACGGATACTGTCATTGACCTGACCGCTGTCCTCCTGTTCAACATAAAACTTCACATTATGATATTTTTTCTTGAAGGAGACCATAAGGTTGGGTAATATATACTGATAAGGCACATTTGATGCGAATATTTCAATGACTCCTTCAATGCTTTCATTATAATTCTTCAGGGAATATACCGCTTTTTCTCTTGTCCCTATCATAGCGACCGCATATTTGAAAAACAACTGTCCCTGCCTGGTGGGCACGGCCTCCTTGCCTCCTCTTTCTATAAGCTGCATGCCCAGTTCTTTCTCCAGAGAACTTATATGGGCGCTGATTGTGGGCTGGGTAAGAAAAGACGCATCCGCCGCTTTGGAAAAATTATGGTATTTGACCACATTTACGAATGCCTCTATCTGTTTGAAATCCATATCATGACCTCCTTAAGACTCTTGCATCTCCCACAAGTCTGGTTATCTTCATTTCATCCAGCGCTTCGAGGATCAAGACCGTATACTTTCTGGAAGAACCCAGAATATCTCTCATCTGGGCAAGCGTTATCGAATCATTATCTTTCATATGTTCATGGAAAAGATCCATCGCCCTCTCCCATGCTTTGC
>JAAYYX010000008.1 GCA_012515135.1 Clostridiales bacterium
AAGCGCCAGAATTCCCACATCGAGCTTATAGCTTCGGAAAACTGGGCAAGTAAGGCCGTCATGGCTGCCAACGGCAGTGTTCTTACAAACAAGTATGCCGAAGGTTATATAGGGAAAAGACATTACGGCGGCTGTCAATTTGTGGACATGGCGGAAAACCTGGCAATAGAAAGAGCCAAAATGCTCTTTGGATGCGAATATGTGAATGTTCAGCCCCACTCGGGCTCTCAGGCAAACATGGCGGTATTTTTTGCCATGCTCAAACCGGGAGATACGGTCCTTGGCATGGGCCTTGATCAGGGTGGTCATCTCACCCACGGCAGCCCCGCAAATCTTTCGGGTCAGTACTATAATATAGTATCTTATGGTGTGAATGAAAACGGGTTTATCGACTACGAAAATGTCCTTGAACTGGCAAAGAGATCCAAACCAAAACTTATCGTGGCCGGTGCCAGTGCTTATGCCAGGTTCATCGACTTCAAGAGATTCAGAGAAATAGCAGATGAGACCGGTGCATATCTGATGGCGGACATAGCTCACATATCCGGTCTGATCGCGGCAGGTCTTCATCAAAGTCCCATCCCCTATGCTCATGTCACCACTACAACGACCCACAAAACACTCAGAGGCCCCAGAGGCGGCATGATCCTGAGCAGCAATGATGTGGCCAGAAAACTCAATCTTAATAAGGCTGTTTTCCCCGGTATACAGGGAGGACCCCTTATGCATGTTATAGCAGCAAAAGCTGTCTGCCTTTATGAGGCCCTTCAGCCGGAATTCAAAATCTATCAGGAAGCTATAGTAAAGAATGCATCTGCCCTTTGCCGCGGCCTCATGAACAGGGGCATCAACATCGTCTCCGGCGGCACGGACAATCACATGATGCTGGTGGACTTAAGAGGAACGGATCTCACGGGCAAGGAGCTGGAAACAAGGTTAGATGATGCTCATATAACCTGCAATAAAAATGCGGTCCCCAACGATCCCGAGAACGTTTTCGTTACCAGCGGAATAAGGCTTGGGACACCTGCTGTTACTTCAAGAGGAATGAACACGGAGGATATGGACAAGGTGGCAGAAGCCATACATCTAATGATGGAAGACTGCGAAAACAAGGATAAGGTTCTTTCAACAGTCAATGAACTGACCACCAGATACCCGCTGGTCCGCACAGGGCTGGTGTTCGGTTGAACCGTTTATCATACTGACAAAAGTATTGATCCATCAGACCTGGAAATTTATTGGCCCAAATAGTTATAAAACCATAAAGCACAAAAATTGAAAGACCATAAAGCACAAAATTTGAAAGACCACAAATCAGAAAATAGGAGAAAGCATCATGATCAAAGAGAACAAGCTTTTCAGAACCAATGAAGTATGTACTGACAGACAAAAAAAGAGATTCGAAAAACTGCTTAGCAAAACCACTCAGGAAAACATCTTTGAATATGTAATCAATAAGGCTTTTCCCTCCCCGCCGATTTTCGTGGCTCTTTCTTATCTTACCGATGAAGATCTTCTTTTTAGGGTCGCTTCCGTTCAGCAGACAAAATCTATATGTGGCAAAACTCCCGTAATACAAGTGGGCATAACAGGAAATACCGGGGTGGAAGTGTGTGTCCAAGCCATCATGCAGATGCAGAAACAGGAAACACTCTTAAAGCTTTTTGCGCATTATGCAGACAATTCTCCCCTTTACAGTATATATGATGCCGGTTCCACCTATTACGGCGGATACGAAAAAATAGATGCTCTGGTCAAGAAACTCGATCCGGAAAGCCACAGATATATTCTTGATACTCACAGGGACTGGAACAGAGGAGATATGAGACATGCCTTTGAAGGTGGAGTATTCGATGTATCAAACGGTATGACAAAAAGGCAGGTCATGGTCACCTCTCTTTCTGAATAGATCGAATAATATCGAGTAAGGTCAAAATATGTAATTCAAATAATATGCAATTCAATATAATATGTATGATATAAAAGCAAAAGCAAAAACATAGCAAAAGGGAGACCGGTCTTAGCTCAGTCTCCCTTTAAGCTATATAGGGGGTATCTTTTATTGGGGATAGATACTTTCAAAATTATTATGCAAGGACTTCTTTTTCAGAAACTGTCTTAAAAATTTTTTCAAGAACTTTCTTATTCACATTTCATTTTTGATAAGTTTCTTATACTGTCCTTACTTCGTTTTAATCTTAACAAAGCTCATGACATTTTTCAATTGTAGCACTACCTAAGTTTTTTTAATGTAATTGTATATTCTACAACGGCCTTTTGATTTCAGGCCCTGCAGCCGCTTTCTGTACATTCTGAAAATTATATGTTATCATTATCAAGGTGGTATATGTATTGGGAGGATAATTATGCTTACGGTAATAGAACTTCTTTCACATCCGGTCTTCGGAGAAGATTTTCGTCTCGTTTCAAGCCGCAACG
>JAAYYX010000077.1 GCA_012515135.1 Clostridiales bacterium
TCAATTTTATATGGCATGTGCTAAAATTGACTGGAACATCAAGAGCGGCAAGAATAAGAGGGATGCCATCCATTTGAAGGAGTGAAGAAATGAGACTTAATAAGTATATAGCAAGGGCAGGTGCCTGCAGCAGGCGAAAGGCGGATGAGCTTACAATAAACGGAAATGTAAGGATCAACGGAGTTGTCATGAAAGAGCCGGGTTATGACGTAGTGGAAGGTGACAGGGTTGAAGTGAATGGCAAACTGATTGTTTTTTCCGAGAAAAAAATATATCTGCTGCTCAATAAACCCAAGGGATACATAACGACTACCAGGGATGAAAAAGGAAGGGCTACCGTCATGGAACTGGTCAATGATGTACCGGAAAGGATATTTCCTGTGGGCAGGCTGGATCACGATACATCTGGTCTTCTTATAATGACCAATGACGGAGAAATGGCCCACCACCTTATGCATCCGGGGAACGAAGTGACGAAAAGGTACAGAGTTTTTGCTGCAGGAACAGTTTCCGGAAAAAAACTCTCACAACTGAGAAAAGGAGTGGACATAGGAGGGTACATAACATCTCCTGCCAGGGTGGATATCATAAAACAGAGCCCAAGGTCAGCCTTGGTGGAGATAGAGATACATGAAGGAAAGAACCGTCAGATAAGAAAAATGTTTTCTGCAGTCGATTGCCCTGTTCAGGCTCTTCAAAGGACCGCCATCGGAGAAATCAGACTGGGACGCTTAAAGGAAGGGCACTACAGAAAGATGACAAAAGACGAGATCGAATACCTGAAGAAAAATATGAAAAAAGCATCCGAAAAATAGAAGCTTTACATTTCCGGATCAGGGCTTATAAGGAAAGCTGGGCATAAGTTCCAGTTTGAATTTATTCATTTCATGCAGCCTGTCTATTTTTTCTTTTAATGCGGTATCACCGCATACACCCGTTCTTATATATTCATCAAGCATTTTGTATGTAAACCCGAGCTTCTCTTCATCCGTTTGTCCACAAAGACCGTCCACCGGCACTTTATTCACTATATCCTCAGGGAGATCCAGCTCTTTGCCGAGGGCCAGGACCTCTCTTACTGTGATATTTGCCAGAGGGCTGAAATCTCCCACGGAATCTCCGTATCTGGTGGAATAGCCCACCCAGTCCTCGGAAAGATTACAGGTATTGGCAACTCTGCCGTTAAGAGACTGGGAAGCAGCATAAAGGGTGGCCATACGAAGACGGGGCTGAAGATTTATCCGTGTGCTTTGGGTTATTTCGGGCAGTTCATTTTCAAGTCGGGACATAAGACCGTTGTAGCAGTCTTCAATGTTTATCTCATATGATCTTATTCCAAGGAAGGATATGAGTTTATGGGCCATGTTGATATCTTCCTGATGACCCTTTGGCATGAGTATGCCTATGACCCTTTCTCTGCCCAGAGCCTCACTGCAAAGAGCAGCCACCACGGAACTGTCTTTACCCCCCGAAACACCTACTATTGCATTGCAAGTGGGACCGGTTTTCTGAAAAAATTCCCGGATCCATATCACTATTTCATCTTTGGTTTTTTTTGGATCGAAAAACATAAAAACAAATCCTTTCTCAAGATGATACATATATAAAACAGTATACAACAAAAACTGTTATAGTGAAGCTGAAAATAAACATTGATACCGTTTTTTGTTCTTTGAATAAGGCAGTCAATAGTATATAATTGTCCTATAAAAAGGAGAAAAACAATGAAAGATATTTATATAGCCAACATAGGAGATAAAAAGGAAATAAGTGATTTTTTTATGGTAAAAATGATCGCTGTCAAGATGGGGTCAAACAAGAAACAGTATCTGGATATTTTACTTTCTGATATGACCGGTGAGATAACGGGCAAAAAATGGGACCTGGCCGATGAAGAGCTGGAAGGGCTTTCACATATAGAGGCGGGGGATATTGTGAAAATAAAGGCTCAAGTCACTGAATGGAACGGACAGAAGCAGCTGAAGATAACCAAAATACGCAAAGGTCAGAAGGAAGACCTGCAGGATATCAAAGATTATATAAAGGCGGCTCCCGAAAAGCCCGAAGAAATGTATGATTATATATTTGACAAAGCCCAAAAGATCAATGACAGCGACCTTGGGAAGCTTTGTGTAAAAGTCCTTAAAGACAACAAAGATAAGCTCATGTATTATCCGGCGGCTCAGAAAAATCATCATGCTGAAATGGCCGGGCTGCTGTGGCATATGAAACGGATGCTTATGACGGCGGAAAAAGTATGCCAGGTCTACAGCGGACTTGACAAAGATCTGGTGGCTGCGGGAGTCATACTTCATGACACCGAAAAAATAAGAGAGATCGAGGCAAACGAATACGGTATATCCGACGGATATTCATTTGAAGGCATGATGCTGGGACATATAGTACAGAGCATAAAAGTGCTGGATAAAGAGATGAAAGAAATGGATTTTCCATCGGAAAAAAGGATAATGGTAGAGCATATGGTACTCTCACATCATTATGAACCGGAATACGGAAGCCCAAAAAAACCCCTTTTTCCGGAAGCGGAGATGCTTCATTACCTTGATATGATAGATGCCAGGATGTACGACATGGAAAAGGCCATCGAAAAAACCATGCCCGGTGAATTCAGCGAAAGGGTTTGGACTATGGAGAACAGAAGGATATACAGGCGTATGGAAAAGGAGGAAACAGAAAAGTGATAAAGCTTCCGAAAGAAGTAAATAACATAATCAAGGCTCTCGAAAAGAAAGGGTTTTCTGCCTATGCTGTTGGAGGATGTGTAAGAGACTCTCTGACAGGACAGCAGCCCATCGACTGGGATCTGGCCACCAATGCGGAATCAAAAGATATGAAGGCGATATTTCCCGAAGCAAAAGTAATAAGTGAAAAATACAGTGTCATAAGGATAGATCATACAAAAGATGACAACGATGATGGGATAATAGCAGATGTGGCGACCTTCAGAAAAGAAGGACCTTACTCTGATAAAAGACGGCCTGACAGCGTGGAATTCGTCCAAAGCATAGAAGAAGATCTTAAACGCAGGGATTTTACTGTAAATGCCATAGCCGATAATCCCTCAGGCAAAATAGTAGATCCTTTTGAAGGAAGAAAAGACATAGAAAACCGTCTTATAAGAACGGTCGGAGATCCCATTGAAAGATTTTCGGAAGATCCCCTTAGAATGATAAGAGCTGTGAGGGTGGCAGCGGAACTGGATTTTGATATACATAAAAAGACATATGAAGCCATTGTGGCCAATGCAGGACTGCTGTCAAAAGCGAATATAAAAAAAATCAGAGAAGAGTTTGAGCGGATCATAACTGCTCCAAATGCGGGGAAAGGACTAAGAATGCTGGCAGGTGCAGACCTTATGCCGGCCATAATAGGGGATGTGGCAGCAAAACTCAACAGAAGACAAATGCAACAGTTTTCGACCCTATGCGACAATATAGACAAGACAAAACCTGTCCTCAAACGGCGTCTGGGCCTCTTTTATACCTGTTTTGAAGAAAAAAAAGGAATGCAGGCCATAGAGATCCTGGATTATGACGAAAAAACAAAAGAATCCCTTAAGGATGCCCTTCTTATGATGGAAAAGCTTCATTTCCTTAGAACAGGAGTAGATCTGAAAGCTTTTCTTGTGAAATACGGACCGGAAAGATATGAATACCTGGACAATCTTTCCAAGGCCCAGAGAATCGTCTATGATCTGGGGGACGCAAAAATAATATCCAGGCATGAACTTCTCAAAATGATAAAAGATAACAATGAACCCATATATATAGAAGATCTTGCCATAAAAGGCGACGATATAATAAAAGCCGGTATAGCTGAAGGAGAACAGGTGGGACACCTTTTACTGATGCTGACGGATATAGTCCATAAAAAACCAAAGGACAACAATAAGAAAACATTACTGAAATATGCAAGAAGGTTCAGCAAAAACAAACTGGCAGCCAGAACGAGGAAGGTAAAATGGCTCAGATAAACCCCTTGTTTTGCAAGATACAACAAATCAAGCATTTTCATCCA
>JAAYYX010000078.1 GCA_012515135.1 Clostridiales bacterium
AAGCGTATATCATCCGAAAATATTGACGTAACCATAGAAAACAGGATATCGGAAGAAAAACCGGTAAAAGTATCTTTTAAGGGAAAACTTGCGGATAATACAGAACCGGGAGAAGCCGAAGTGTATCCTGACAGAGTGATTGTAAGCGGAGCTGAATCCGCAGTCAGATCTGTGAGTCATGTAAAGGCCCAAGTGAGCGTAAAGGATTTTAAGGATGACAGACTTTCAGTGGAAACAAAAGCAATGCCGGTAAATCGTAAGGGCATTGTTGTAAGGTATCTGACATTGTCCTCTGACTCCATACAGGTCAATGCCAGCCTGATGCAGACAAAAGAAGTTCCTCTTAAGGTCAATGTGACAGGAGAAATAAAAGAACCGTATCAACTGGACAGCCTGGATATCCCTGAAACAGTGGTCATAAAGGGGGCAGAAAAGGATATTGAAAACATTGCCGTGATACAGGCAGAAGATATATATATAGGGGATATAACAAAAACAAGTGTTATACCTTTGGATTTGAAAATGCCATCAGGCGTGGAAGCGGCTTCAGAGTCAAAGGATCTGAATATCAAAGTGACTATCAAAGCACTTTCATCAAAATCATTTGATTACAAAAGTGAAGACATAGAGGCAAAGGGCCTAAAGACAGGATTTTCAGCTGTATTTGAAAAGGCCGGCGTAAAAGTCACAGCCAGGGGCACGGAGGAGGTTGTTTCAGGTCTTTCCGGAGCTGATTTTGTGATATCTGTAAATCTTTCCGAATTGGAGACGGGAACGCATAAAGTCAAACTGAAAATAACTTATACAAAGAAATTGAGCAGTGTTTCTGTTTCTCCAAGAGAGATACAGGCAACCATAAGCGAAGAATAGAGGAAAACATAATATGAGCAGATTATTCGGCACAGACGGAGTAAGAGGGATAGCCAATTCAGAACTGACACCTGAACTGGCTTTTAATCTGGGTAAAGCGGGAGCCTATGTGCTAAGTAAAGAAAAAAGAAAGCCGGTGGTACTTATCGGCAGGGATACCAGGATATCGGGAGATATGCTGGAAAGTGCCCTTTGTGCCGGCATACTGGCCGTGGGCGGTAATGTTATAAGAGTAGGTATACTGCCAACACCGGCGGTGGCATACCTTGTCAGGTATTTTGATGCGGATGCAGGAGTGATGATATCCGCTTCCCATAATCCTTTTGAGTATAACGGCATCAAGTTTTTCAATGAAGAAGGATTCAAACTTGATGATGATATCGAAGATGCCATTGAAGATATAATAGTAAGAGATATAGATGTAAACAGCCACATAACAGGAGACAGGTTGGGAAAATGTGTTGAAGGTGAAGAGGATGCCCTGGAGCTTTATGCGGCCTTTCTAAAAAGCACCATAGACAGAGATCTAAAAGGTATGAAGATAGTACTTGATTGTGCCAACGGTGCTGCCTATAAGGTGGCGGAAAAGGTCTACAGGGATCTGGGAGCTGATGTGACGGTAATAGGCAACAGACCCAATGGACTCAATATTAACGAAGGCTTCGGGTCGACCCATCCCTGGCAGCTTAAGAAGAAAGTCATAGAAGAAAAGGCTCTCATGGGCCTGGCATTTGATGGAGATGCGGACAGGCTCATAGCCGTCGATGAAAAGGGCAATATAATAGATGGGGATCGGCAGATATGTATTTGCGCAAAAATGATGAAGCAGGAAGGAACGCTTAAGGACAATAAAGTAACGGCAACTGTAATGAGCAATATTGGTTTCCACAAGTATATGAAAGATATGGGATGCGCTGTGAATATAACAAGAGTAGGAGACAGATATGTACTTGAAGAAATGGTGAAGACCGGATGTGTGATAGGGGGAGAGCAGTCGGGACATATAATTTTTCTGGATCATACAACTACGGGGGACGGAATATTATCATCTCTTCAGCTGATAAAAGCCGTAAAGGATTCAGGGCTTGAACCTTCTGAACTCTTCGGCGAAGTGGCCATATATCCCCAGGTGCTGAGAAATGCAAAGGTGAGAAACGAAAACAAAAACAAATACGAAAAAGATCCGGACATAATGAAAGAAATAAAAAGGCTTGAAGAAGAAATGGAGGGGGAAGGGCGGATACTTATAAGACCTTCAGGCACCGAACCTCTGGTGAGGGTCATGATCGAAGGCAGGAACGAAGAATACATAACAGGCCTGGCAGAAGATCTTGCTGAGCTGATAACAAGAAAACTGGGACAATAGTATCCTCGGGGATAAAAGGCCCTGAAAAAGACAAAATAAATTTTCGGGAGGAAAGAATATGTGCGGGATCGTTGGTTATATAGGTGAAGGTAAAGCAAAAGAGATAATAATAGACGGACTAAAAAGACTTGAGTACAGAGGTTATGATTCGGCGGGAATAGCCCTTTGCATAGACGGCAAAATCGAAACAAGGAAACATGTTGGCGGAATAGAAAACCTGGAAAAGATAATAAATGACAAAGAATATGAAAGCAATATAGGTATCGGACATACAAGATGGGCCACCCACGGAGCGCCTTCTGAT
>JAAYYX010000079.1 GCA_012515135.1 Clostridiales bacterium
AATACAAAATACATGAATGACAGAGCATATGCGGAAGAAGTAAATGAAAGGGCCGAAAAAATGCTGGGAGAATATACGGCCGTTGCAGAGAATGTATATAAAAATGTCGAGTCTGAACTGAAAGGATAAAAAAATGGCAAAACTTCTGACAGGCAAGGAAGTTGCAGATGCGTTGAACAAAGAAACAGAAGAAAAAACGAAAGCCCTCAAAGCCCAGGGCATAGTTCCCGCACTGGCGGTAATAAGAGTCGGAGAGAAACCGGAAGATGAAACATATGAAAAAGCCATTTTGAAAAAAGCCGAGAAAACAGGAATAGATGTTGACCAGTATACACTGCCCCAAGAGGCATCCACAGATGAGGTCGTTGAAACAGTAAAAATGTTAAGCAGCGACAGGGACATACACGGCATACTTGTAATGAGACCGCTGCCCCTTGCCATAGATGATGAAAAAGTCTGCGGGGCACTGACTGCCGAAAAAGATGTTGACGGAATAACAGAAAAATCCATGGCGGCCCTTTACAGTGGGAAAAAAGATTTTTTTGCACCCTGTACAGCGGTGGCCTGTATGGAGATGCTGAAGTATTACGGAATCGATCCTGCGGGAAAGAGGAGTACCGTTTTAGGGCGAAGCAATGTGTCCGGAAGACCTTTGGCCATGCTGCTTATTAAGGCTGATTCCACAGTGACTATATGCCATTCAAAAACCCGGGATACGGCAGAGATATGCAGAAATTCTGAAATAATGGTAGTTGCGGCAGGAAAGGCCGGCATGGCAGACAGCTCGTTTTTCAATAAAAATCAGGTAGTTCTAGATGTGGGTATTAATGTTTCCCCCGGCGGAAAGATATGCGGCGATGTTGACACAGAAGCAGCATTGCCTGAAGTTTATGCAATAACCCCTGTCCCCGGGGGAGTGGGCAGTGTTACAGTAAGTGTTTTGATGCGTCATGTGGCGGAAGCCGCCCTCAGCAGTTGCCAAAGTCCCGATCCCCGAGCATAAGGTGCATGATCTCGATATCCGTCTCTTTCATGCCCTCTTTGCCGATCAAACCGATATTATCGATCGTCTCTTCTATATCATCTTTTACGATGCCTTCTCCGCAGGGGAAGGTCTTTTTTGATTTTGTCATTTCATGCCCCATGATAGCAGCATCTATTGATGAGGCTATCTTTGCGGCGCAGGATGCTTTTGCTCCGTCACAGATTATACCACTCACATTGGCAGCTGTATTTGTTATTGTAGAGCATATTTCCTCATAACCGCCTCCATCAAGATAGGTTATGGCTGCGCCGCTTCCACATGCGGCACTGACTGCCCCGCAAAATGCAGAAAGCTTTCCTATGTGGTTTTTTATGTGTATAGAAACAAGGTTGCTTATTGCCAGTGCTCTGTAGAGTTTTTCTTCCCCTGCACAAAGCTCATAGGCATATTCGGCCACGGGAACGGTCACTGTGATGCCCTGATTGCCGCTGCCGGAATTTATTACAACGGGCATAGAACTTCCTCCCATTCGGGCATCGGAGCCGGCGGCAGCCTTGGCTTTGGCTCTGGTTTTTATGTCATTGCCGCAGGTCTTTAACAGTGTTTTTCCTACAGAAGAACCATAGGGGTTTCTTAAACCTTCATCTGCTATGGCTGTGTTTACTGAAAGCTGCAGCTGCAGAAGACGTTTAAGATCATTTATATCGGCGTTCTTTGCAAAATCAAGAATGCCTTTTATACTTAGACTGATTTTATTTTTGTCATCATTTTCGTTTCCATCTTTTCTATTTCCGTTTTTTCTGTTTGTTTGCTTATCAAGGATGGTCTCATCATTGTACGTTACCAGAACTATGTTGGTATGGCTTTGGGCAATGACGACTTTTGCAGTATCATTTTTTCCTTTTGCTATAGCCTCTATGTATAGGCTGTCTTCGCCTTCTTTCAGATGGACATGGCAAAAGTCCGATTTAAGAAGGACAGATGCTTTTTTGACATCCTTTTCTTCAACGTTCTCAAGAATACTGAGCTTTTTGTCGGCTCTTCCCACCAGGGCCCCCAGAACTGCGGCCGAATCCACTCCTCTGAGTCCTCCTGAATTTGGAACAATTACGCCCTTGACGTTTTTTATTATATTTCCGCTGCATTTTATATCAAGGCGCTCAGGAAACTTCCCCAAAACAGTCACCGCTTCTGCAGAGGCGTAGGCCACTGCTCCGGGTTCAGTACATCCCATTGCCAGAGAAAGATCCTTTTTCAGTATGCTTATATAATCCGCATAAGGTGCTTCATTTAAAGGTTTTCCGGACATGGCTATTCCTCCTCCTTAAGAATACTACTGATAATATCAGAAATAATATTAAATGTCAAAACCGTATTTACAACTACCCGGGCATTTGTTATACTTATCCTGTTGTTCGGAGGCCCAAAAATGACCAAGGAAAAAACGCTAAAAGAAAAAGTTTATTCTCTGATATTCGACAGCATTATAAAAGGCAAATATCCTCAGGGGACTGTCCTCAGCGAAAAAGCGCTTACAGAGAAATATAAAGTCAGTAAATCTCCCGTAAGGGAGGCGCTTGTGGAGCTCTGCAACGAAGGAGTACTAAAAAGTCTTCCCCGCTACGGATATGAAGTGGTACAGCTTACAAAACAGGATATAGAAGATATCCTGGATTTCAGGATCATACTTGAAGGCGGAGCTTTGAGAAAAAGCATATCCGACATAGGCACGGAACAAACAGATCAGCTGGAAGAAATAGACAAACTCTGCATCTCTGAAAAAGCCAGGGACGATTTCTGGACACACTGGGAGTACAACAAGGAATTTCATATGAAGTTGATGTCTTTTTACAGTAATGAATTCTCATATAATATTCTAAAAAGGGCCATGGATACCCTTACAAGAGCCTATGCCCAACACTACTGGAACAAATGGGACAATATTTCATTTCCGAGAGATACAAAAGCTCATATAAAGATAATCAGATGCATCAAGAAGAAAGACCTGGAGGGAGCCATACATTTTCTCAAAGAAGACATAGAAGATTTTGGCATGTAACAGAAAAGAATGATGTGACACATAGGGTGTCTTATCATATAAGCGGCTCTGCCGCAAAAAAACAAAAGAAAGGAGAGAAAATGGAATACGGAATTATTTGTGTATTGCCGGTAATTACCATTCTGGTCATAGCCGTCAGCACCAGGCGGACATTGTTTGCCATGGCATGCGGACTTTCAGTTGCAGCAATAATACTGGCTGGCAAAATAACAGGTTTCGTGGGAACATGGTTCAATTATCTTTATGTTTCCATGACCAACGAGACCCTTCAGTGGCTCGTTCTTGTAATCGCCATGTTCGGTATGCTGATAATGCTTTTTGAGCGTTCAAATGCGGTAAAAGATTTTGGCTTCTGGGCAAGCAGGTTCATCAAGACGAGAAAACAGGCGCTGTTCGGTACGGCCATACTTGGAGTAATAATCTTCCTTGATGATTACCTCAACAACCTGGCTGTAGGTACCACGATGAAGGGTATGACAGACAGGCTCAAGATACCAAGGACCCAGCTGGCTTATGTGGTAAACAGTGTGGCGGCACCGGTGTGTGTGCTGGTACCCCTTTCTTCATGGGCTGTATATTTTTCGGCACTTATGAAAGAGGAGGGCGTACTGGTAAACGGCTCAGCCATGAGCGCATATATACAGGGCATACCCCTTACTTTTTATGCATGGCTGGCAGTTGTTGTTGTTGTACTCCAGATAATAGGCATAATACCAAAGATAGGACCAATAAAAAAAGACACCATCAGAGCCGAGGAAACAGGAGATGTTTTCCCTCTGGGCACTGACAAGGAACTGGTTGAATCGGCAAAAGTGGAGGAAATGCCCGAAGGGTACAAACCTCATCCCTGGAACTTCCTGATCCCTCTTATAGGAATGATCGCCATAACCCTTTTGACAGGCACAGATGTACTTATGGGGGCCTTCGGAGGAGTTGTGATATCCTTTGTTCTTTATCTTGTTCAGAGGATAATGAAATTCAAAGAACTTCTGACAGCATGCTTTGACGGGATAATGTCCATGGGATTTGTAATGGTCCTTTCTGTACTGGCTTTTGCCGTACAGGCAGCCAATACAGACCTTGATCTTGCAGGGTATATAATATCGGTAACAGAACCCATAATGAAAGGCGGTTTCCTGCCTGTTGTAGTATTCCTGGTATGTGGCATATATGCCTACGCCACAGGATGCTTCTGGGATCTGGCTGCAATAATATTGCCTCTGGTCGTGCCTCTGGCACATGCTGTGGGATGCGATCCCATACTGGCATGCGCTGCTGTATTTTCCGGTGCTGCATTCGGGAGCAATACCTGTCTTTACGGAGACGGGGTCATACTTTGCTCGCAGGGATGCCAGATAAAAGCCATAGACCTTATGATGGCAACTTTGCCATATGCTCTTATTGCAGGCGGCGGTTCGGCGATTCTGTACCTTATATTCGGATTTATTCTATAGTATGGCAGAGGTGATGATATGAAAGATAGTTCGCTGCTGAAATCATTATATAACCTGGATAATGCTTTTGGGGTTTCGGGAGAAGAGACCGAAGTAGCCGGTGTCCTTTTCAAAGAAATGGAAGGTCTTTATGATGAACATTTTGAAGACGCCATGGGCAACCAGTATTTTGTAAGATACGGCAAAGACAAAGAAAGAAAGATACTTTTTTCGGCCCATATGGATGAGATAGGTTTTATAATCAACTATATCGAGGATAACGGGCTCATAAGGTTTCTGCCTGTGGGATATCACGATGACAGAAACGCAGTCAATCAGGATATGATCGTAATGACAGACAGCGGCAAAAAAGTCATGGGTGTTACCGGCGCCAAACCTGCCCATATAATGACTGCCGAAGACCATGAAAAAGTCCAGAAGATCGAAGATCTTTTCCTGGATGTGGGGACCACCAGCCGGGAAGAGACCCTTGCTCTGGGCATCAATATGGGTGATTATATAGGATTTGCAAGAGAAGGCTATGTACTGAACGGCGGGAAATACTATACAGGAAAAGCTGTGGATGACAGATCCGCATGTGCAGTCATGGTCGAAGTGTTAAAGCGCCTTAAAGGAGAAGACATAGGCCCCACAGTGGTAATGGTGGGTTCTGTGCAGGAAGAAGTGGGCTTAAGAGCGGGCGTACCTATTATGAACAACATAGATCCCGAAGTGATGATAGCGCTGGATGTTACTCTTACAGGCGATACACCGGGAGTCCCCATTGAGAAATGTTCTCAGAAAATGGGTGATGGTCCGGGAGTGAAATATTATGACTGGGATCCCGACAGAGCCATGGGCAACAATGTCAGCAGAAAAGTAACAAGGGCAATAATAAAAACGGCGGAAAAACACGGAATACCCTTCCAGAGAGAAGTCTTCATAGGAGGCGGAACAGATGCATGGCAGGCACCTATGGTGGGCAAAGGATATCTTGCGGGCGGGATATGCATCCCCCAGAGATACATGCATACTGCTGTAGGAACTATCCATATGGACGATCTGGAAAATACGGTAAAACTTACAGAGCATTTTATAAGAGACTATAAAGGACTGTAAGAAACAGAAAAATATCAATAAACAAAGGCCTCCTTTACAAGGAGGCCTTTATAAATATTGAAAAAAACCCCGCAGGGCTTTATAATCAATGTATAATATTTTTTACAGGAAACGGAGACAATAAATGAGCAAAGAATGTACACATGAATGTTCATCCTGCAGCAGTGACTGCAGCGAAAGAACAAAGGAGCAGACAGATTTCAGAGAGAAATCCCATGAACTTTCAAACATAAAAAATGTGATAGCAGTTGTAAGCGG
>JAAYYX010000080.1 GCA_012515135.1 Clostridiales bacterium
ATCGGAAACGGTTATTTGACGCAGACCATAAAAATGCGGTATAATATTACACATTAGTTAGGAGGGATGTCCTTATGGACAGTCACAGTATAACGGCGATAGCCGCTATAATTGTGCTTGTGATTTTGTCAGGATATTTTTCAGCGACAGAGACCGCCTTTACATCGCTGAACCGGATAAAAATAAAGAATCTTGCCGGAGAAGGCAATAAAAGAGCAAAACGAGTACTACATCTTTCGGAGAGGTACGATAAACTGCTGTCAACTATTTTGATTGCCAATAATGTGGTCAATATAGCCATGACAGCCGTGGCAACAGTGCTTTTTATAAATCTCTACGGAGACATGGGAGCAACGATCTCGACCATCGTTATAACCATTGTCGTTTTGGTTTTTGGGGAAATTTCACCAAAGACCATGGCAAAGGAAGCTCCCGAAGCCTTCAGCATGTTTTCGGCGCCTATAATACATTTTTTTGAGACCCTTCTTACACCTGTAAATTTCATTTTCGCCAAATGGAAGAAATTGATAATAAAAATATTCAAAATAGGGAGCAGCAGCACCATAACTGAAGACGAACTGAAAACAATGGTGGAGGAGGCAGAGACAGAAGGCGGTATAGACGAGGATCAGAGTGAACTGATACAGAATGCCATCGAATTCAACGAGCTTCAGGCCAAGGATGTGCTTACTCCAAGAGTTGATATGGAGGCCGTGGATATGGAAGCTACCGAAGAAGAAGTTGCTTCGAAATTCAGAAGTACTGGATACAGCAGGCTTCCGGTATATGAAGATGATCTGGACTCCATAATGGGAGTACTTAATCAGAAGGATTTTCATAATTATATCGTCGGCACAGAAAAAACCCTTTCCGATTTTGTGAAGCCCGTTGTTTTTGTCGGGGAGACGATGAAAATCTCCGCACTTCTTAAGAAACTGCAACTGGTGAAGACCCATATCGCCATAATTGTCGATGAATACGGGGGGACTGAAGGCCTTGTAACAATGGAAGACATAATTGAGGAACTGGTGGGAGAGATATATGATGAACACGATGCTATAATGAGCCTGGAAGTAACAGAGCTTCAAAACGGCAGCTACAGGGTAATGTGCAGTGCAAGCCTTTCAAAAGTATTCGATTTTTTCGGGATATATGATGAACTGGATGTAAATACGGTAAACGGATGGGCAGTCCTTTGTCTGGATAAGCTGCCTGAAAGAGGAGACAGATTTGAATACAAAAGCGGCAACAAGATCCTAAAGGCAAGAGTTACAAAAGCCAACGGCAAAAAAGCACTGGAACTCAATGTGATAGCAGAAGAAATGACGCAGGAAGAGGAAGAAGAGGTAAAAGAATAAATGGGACTTATGGAAAAAGTCTTTGGCGATCTGAATACCAAAGAGATAAAAAAACTTGAAAAGACCGCAGACAAGATAGAGCTTCTCGATAAAGAGATGCAGCAGCTTACTGACGGTCAGCTGCAGAAAAAAACCATCGAATTCAAAAAAAGACTTAAAGACGGGGAGACCCTTGATGACATACTTCCTGAAGCTTTTGCGGTATGCAGAGAAGCAGCATGGCGGACCCTGGGCATGAAGCATTTTTATGTTCAGCTCATAGGCGGCATAGCACTTCATCAGGGAAGGATAGCAGAGATGAAGACCGGTGAAGGGAAAACACTGGTGGCCACTCTCCCGGTTTATTTGAATGCACTGGAAGAAAAAGGTGTACACGTTGTTACGGTAAATGATTATCTGGCCAAAAGAGACATGGAATGGATGGGCAAGATATACAATTTTCTGGGTCTGAGTACAGGATGTGTGATACACGGGATCACTGAAGAGGAAAGGCGCGCAGCATATGCTGCTGATGTAACATATGGTACCAACAACGAGTACGGGTTCGATTATCTTAGAGACAACATGGTCATATACAAAGAAGAGATGACACAGAGAGAGCTCAATTATGCCATAGTCGATGAGGTCGACTCCATACTTATTGACGAAGCCAGAACGCCCCTTATTATTTCCGGACAGGGGGACAAATCCACAGAGCTTTACAGTCAGGCAAACAGATTCGTCAAAACACTGAAAAACGAAAAGGACTATACAATAGAAGAAAAAGACAAGCAGGTATCCCTGACAGAAGAGGGAGTTTCCAGATGTGAAGAGTATTTCAAAGTTGATAATTTCTCTGACCCGGAGAACATGGAAATAAACCATCATGTCCTTCAGGCCCTTAAGGCACACAACCTTATGAAGAGGGATGTGGACTATATAATAAAAGACGGAGAGATCATAATAGTTGACGAATTCACAGGGAGGCTGATGTTTGGAAGAAGATACAGCGAAGGCTTGCATCAGGCCATAGAAGCCAAAGAAGGAGTTTATGTACGTTCGGAATCAAAGACACTTGCCACCATAACTTTGCAGAACTATTTCAGGATGTATCAGAAACTGGCAGGAATGACCGGTACCGCCAAGACCGAAGAAAACGAATTCCGCGAAATATATAATATGGATGTGGTTGTTATACCCACAAATAAACCGGTAATAAGGGAAGACTGTCAGGATGCTGTATTTGCCACTGAAAAAGGCAAGTACAAAGCTATAGTTGATAGAGTGGCCGAGGCCCATGAAACGGGCCAGCCTGTTTTGGTGGGCACTATCTCCATCGAAAAATCAGAAATAATAGCAGACATGCTTTCCAAAAGAGGGATAAAGCAGTATAACGTACTGAACGCAAAACAGCATGAAAAAGAAGCGGAGATAATAGCAGAGGCCGGCAGGGAAAGGTCTATAACAATAGCAACCAATATGGCAGGACGGGGAACTGATATAATCCTGGGAGGCAATCCTGAATTTGAAGCAAAAAAAGAAATGACAAAAAAGGGGCATGATCCCGATGTAATAGCATATGCTTCAAGTCTCATACCCACAGAGGACAAAGAAATACTGCAAGCCCGAAGTGAATTCAATGTTTTTCACGAAAAATACAAGGAAGAACGTGCCGATGAGCAGCAGAGAGTCAGGGAACTGGGAGGGCTTTGCATAATAGGCACCGAAAGACACGAATCAAGAAGAATCGACAACCAGTTAAGGGGGCGTTCAGGAAGACAGGGAGATCCGGGCATAACCCAGTTCTGTATTTCCATGGAAGATGAGCTGATGAGACTTTTCGGCGGAGAAAGAATGCAGAATGTAGTAAGCAGACTGGGGGTTGAAGAAGACGAGGCCATAGAGGCGGGCATGATAACCCGCTCAATAGAAAGCGCACAAAAAAAAGTGGAGGGCAGGAATTTCTCCATCAGAAAATACGTTCTTCAGTATGACAATGTAATGAACAAACAACGGGAGATAATTTATGCCGAAAGACGCAAGGTGCTTTTCGGAGAAGATCTGAAAGACTATGTAATGAATATGGCTGCAGAGCTTATAGAAGGATGCATAAAACCCATAACCGTGGCATCAAAGTATCCGGAAGAATGGGA
>JAAYYX010000081.1 GCA_012515135.1 Clostridiales bacterium
AGGGCACTTACCGTTATTAAGGAAAACCAGATATACTATGAAAATGCCTTCAGTCAAGATAACGATGAATTCGGAAGATATGTTTTCCAGGTCACAGAGGAACTCTTCTTTGATGCCATAAAAAAAACACAGATAGCGGAAAGCAACATGGTAGAGGAAGAGGATATGGCCTTTGTTGCCAAATATTTTGCATATGGTGTCTCCGGCATGATAACAGAGTGGGTCACAAAGGGGATGAAAGAAACTCCCGAAAGCCTTGTGAATCATGTCAGCAGAATTGTGGAACACACAAAGATACTTGAGATCTCAAGCTACTTAAAAATAAAGGACATCCTATGATGTCCTTTTATTATGCCCTTTGAAAAACTTCGGCCCTGAAATCATCTTCGGACCCGGTATTTTTATAACTATTTGTTTTTGAAATCCGGAGTTCTCTTTTGGAGGAAAGCACCCATTCCTTCGTTCTTATCTTCAGAAGCAAAGGGGCCGGTAAAGGTTTCTATCTCTAAAACAGATGCGGTTTTCATGTCCAGATCATAGCCTGTGTTAATGGCTGTTTTGGCTGCACCGACGGCCATTGGAGCATTGCCTGCTATTTTTTTGGCTGTTTTTTCTGCTTTTTCCAGAAGTTCTTCAGCAGAGGAAAGCATTTCCACAAGGCCTATTCTTTGTGCTTCTGCCGCATTTATTATTTCTCCCGACATGATAAGATATTTTGCCATGCCCTTGCCCACAAGGCGGGGAAGGCGCTGAGTGCCGCCGAAGCCGGGTATTATACCAAGACCCACTTCCGGCTGTCCGAATTTGGCTCTTTCGGAAGCGATCCTTATGTCACAGGCCATGGCCAGTTCACAGCCGCCTCCCAGAGCAAAGCCGTTAACAGCGGCAATTACCGGTTTTTCTACGGTCTCGATCAGATTCATAACATTATGACCTTTTATCATCATGTCACGGCCTTCTTTGGGCTCCATCTTATGCATTGCAGCTATATCAGCCCCCGCAACAAAGGCCTTGCCTTCACCTGTTAATATCACGGCCTTTACCAGCGGATCTTTTGATACACTGTAAAAAGCCGTAAAAAGTTCATCCAGCACCTGATTGTTCAGAGCATTCATTGCTTCAGGTCTGTTTATGGTTATATATGCGATACCTTCTTTTACTTCGTACTTAAGATTTTTATACATTTTCTTATCCTTTCTATGTTTTTATACAAGATAATTATATAACATTTTGCCCGAAAATCAAATGTATTCGCAGCACAGGAAGGTTATAACAACTGTGATTTCAACATGTAAATATTTTTATGCACGACCGGAACAAAAAGGATCGCCAGGGTTATAATGCATTCTGCACCCATAAAGGTCAGATTATACCAGAGAGACCAGGTCACTGCATTGAATCCTTCAGGCGCATATTCTCCGAAGAATATGATACCAGACATTGCGCAGCAGACATATCTGCAAAAGACACCGATAATATATGAAAGGTAAAGTCCGCCTTTTTTTTCTCTGAAAACCGCCCCGAGAGCCAGGGCACCGAAAGCCAGCGGGTAATCAAGAAGAAGCTGTAGGGGATGGATTACATAAGGGCCGAATATCAGGTCAATTATACCAATGCACATCCCGGCCATGAGGCCTCTTCTTACCCCGAGAAAATAGCCGCATAGAACTATAGGCAGCATGGAGAATGCAGTTACAGAACCGCCCTGGGGCATATGAAAAAGTTTTACCTGATTGAGAGCCACTGCAAGAGCCACAAAAACGGCAGAAAGAACCAGCGCCCTTGTGTCCGGCTTTTTATCTTTGCCTAAAAAAAGTATGGCAGCAAACAGAATAAGGATGAGTGCCGCAGAAGTGATCTGGCCGGCTGTGGATTCAAAGAACCCCTGAAGATCAAAAGATGACATAAAAAACCTCCTTTAGTTTACCAGGAGGGGAAAGATACATCTTGTATCTTTATGTTTGCTTCCCTGCGCCGGCATTATCCGGATCAGGTCTTGAGGGTAATCCGTCAGGAAAGTATGTCTGATCATACCTTTTCCCCGGGATATCTCAGCAAAAGCTCCCCTAGCGATATTATTGATATAAAAAAGAATATAACAGCGGTCATATAATGTCAAGAACAAAGGAATATCACAAAGTCCACGGCATATTTTCGTATATTACAACAAAA
>JAAYYX010000082.1 GCA_012515135.1 Clostridiales bacterium
CTTCAGGCTGTTTCCAATGACAGAAATTTTCATCTTTCTTTTTATGTCATTGGTTTTCTTGCTTTGACCGGAGCCCTTTTGGGCAGAGCCGTATGCGGATGGCTTTGTCCATTCGGTCTGGTGCAGGATCTCCTTTTCAAGATACCCTTTATCAAAAAGATAAAGAAAGTGCCCGGAGACAGGATACTAAAGGTGTTGAAATACCTGATCCTTGCCATTTTTGTGATCATCCTCCCAATTTTTGTATCAGGTGCATTCGGGCAGGGAGACCCTTATTTCTGTAAATACATATGTCCTTCGGGGACTTTGATGGCAGGATGGCCTCTCATACTTTTGAACAGCGGATTAAGGGCAGCCGCAGGATTTCTTTTTACCTGGAAATCTATTATTCTGATCATAGTAATAATTATTTCAATAATCATATATCGGCCGTTTTGCAGATGGTTATGCCCACTGGGAGCGATTTATGGTATGTGTAACAGGATATCTCTTTACCGTTATGAGATAGACCATGAAAAATGTACGGAGTGCGGGACATGTCAGAGCGTATGCAAGCTTGATATAAAGATGTATAAGGACCCAAACAGTAAAGAGTGTATAAGATGCGGCGACTGTCAAAAGGCCTGTCCCGAAGGAGCCATAACAGTGCCGGGAATGAAAAACAAGTTGCCGATAAAAAAAGGAGGTAAAAAATGAATGATTGTATATTTTGTAAAATAGCTGCCAAAGAGATACCGTCGAAGGCTGTTTATGAAGACGAAGAGATCTATTGTTTCCATGATCTGGAACCTCAGGCTCCCGTCCATGTTCTTATAATACCCAAAAAGCATATAGCGTCAACTGACGAGATCATGCCGGGGGACCTTGGACTTATGGGCCGCATGATGGGCAAAATAGGCGAAATAGCTTCCGGTCTGGGCCTTGAAAACGGATACAGAGTAGTAATTAACTGCGGGGAAGACGGGATGCAGACAGTAAAACATCTTCATATGCATCTTTTGGGAAAGAGAAAGTTGACATGGCCTCCCGGTTGATAGTATAATACTATGGTTGCAGGCAAGATATTGTAACGTCAGGAGGTGAGTAAGAATATGGCACAGGTAATAGTAAAAGAAAACGAGAGCCTTGAAAGCGCTCTAAAAAGATTCAAGCGTTCCTGCGCACGCGATGGCGTTATGAGTGAACTTAGAAAAAGAGAGCACTATGAAAAACCCAGCGTAAAAAGGAAGAAAAAATCAGAAGCTGCAAGGAAAAAGGCAAACAAAAAGTATTAAGCTTTTTGAAAAGAGGTGTTTTTATTGGCTTTGAAAGAAAAATTGATGGCTGACTTCAAGGAGGCCATGAAGTCTCACGATGAAGTCGGCAAAAATACTATAACATTTGTACGGGCTGCCGTAAAACAGGCAGAGGTCGATACCCGAACAGAACTTTCCGATGAAGAAATAATACCGATAATAGCAAAACAGATCAAAATGAGAAAAGATGCTATAAAGGATTTTGAAAAGGGCGGCAGAGAAGATCTGGTAAAGGCATATAAGGCTGAAATCGAAATTTTATCCTCATATATGCCGCCGCAGATATCGGAAGAGGAAATAAGAAAAATCGTAAGGGATACGGCTGCTGAACTGGGCATAGAAGGCGGCAGAGAAAATATGGGGAAGCTCATGGGCCGTGTCATGCAGAATGTAAAAGGTACTGCTGACGGCGGTGATGTAAGAAAGATAGTCCAGGAGTTCCTTGCATAATATAAAACATATTTGCGGCAACCCGATTTATCGGGTTGCTCTTTATAAAGGAGAATATTTTTTGAATAACCAAGTTAAAGTGGAAATAGACGATACCCTGGATCGCAGCGAGCTTTTTGGCATCATGGACAGAAATCTGAAAATCATTAAAGATAATTTTTCTGTTGAGATAATCCAGAGAGGGAATGAGATCACCCTTACGGGAGATGATGCCGAAAAAGCCGGAACTGTTATCAGAGAGATGCTTGGCATAATAGCATCGGGAGAAAAAATAGATTCTCAGAAAATAAACTATATAATGACATTGGCGGAAAAAGGAGTATCATATCAGGAAAG
>JAAYYX010000083.1 GCA_012515135.1 Clostridiales bacterium
ATGGCATATCTGCCGGAAGGAGCGACTCCTTATCAGCTGTTTCTTAATGATTATATGCCTTCTCTGAACAACACCCTCGAGAAACAGGGATATCAGGGGAACATGGCTTTTCACAGTTTCGAGGCCAACGGTTACAGCAGGCCCACGGCTTACGAATATCTGAAATTCGAAGATTTTATCTCCATTGAAGATGTGGCGGAGGAACTTTCATATGTAAGAGGCCTTGCCACCGACAAATCTCACTTCAACAAGATAATAAGTCTTTATGAGAAATACGATAAAAAATCAGATGCACCTTTTTATATGTTCAATGTGACCATGCAGAACCACAGTCCCTTCAACATAAGCGATCCCGCCATGGACATGGACATAGAGGTCACGACGGACCTTCTGCCGGCGGAAGAAGGCAGCAACAAAGAGGTGGACAGATATCTGAACCTTATCAATATGAGCGATGAGGCCTTAGGAGAACTGATAACATATTTCCGGGGTGTGGACGAACCCACTGTGGTGGTTTTCTTCGGAGATCACCAGCCAAGACTTCCCGAAGCCCTTTATAAGAGACTGCTGGGAGGGAACGATACTCAGCTCACAGCCGAAAGTCTTATGCAGAAATACAGTGCGCCATTTGTTATTTGGGCCAACTATGATATACCTGAAGAAAAAGACGTTAAGATAAGCATGAACTACCTTTCTTCGTATATGCTGGACTCCCTGGATATGGAAATGACGGACTACAATAAATTTCTTATGCGGCTTCATGACAGGGTGCCGGTGGTGACGGCCTTCGGCTTCTGGGGTTCCGACGGAGTTTTTTATGAGAATCAGCAGGACATTCTTGCCGGTTCCAATCCAAATCCGGAAACAGTGCAGCAGGTGATGACATCCCCCTTTGATGCAGATCTTGAAGAGTATAAGATAATGCAGTACAACAATATGTTTGACGTAAAAAATAGAGTTAAGGATTTCTTTTATTTGAAATAAATATGTTGACACGATGCTGATGTAAGAATATAATAAAAATACCAAATATTTACAGTGAAAAATAATTGGAAACATCGGCAAAAATACTTGACCTGCCGGCAAAAATAGGATATTATAAAAAAAGAACAAATGTTCGCACTTATGAAAACGGAGGTATAAACAAGTGGCCATAAATAAAGATGACAAAGAAAAAGCCCTGGAAGCGGCTTTGGGACAGATAGAGAAACAGTTCGGCAGAGGCTCCATAATGAGATTGGGAGACGATTCCATCAAGATGAACATGGAAGCCATATCCACAGGATCCATAAGTATTGATATAGCCACCGGCATAGGAGGCATACCCAAGGGCAGGATAGTGGAGGTCTTCGGACCCGAGTCCTCGGGCAAGACCACCCTTACTCTCCATATGATAGCCGAGGCTCAGAAGCAGGGCGGCAAGGCTGCATTCATAGATGCGGAACATGCGCTGGATCCATCATATGCCAAGAACCTGGGCGTCAATGTGGATGAACTGCTGGTCTCCCAGCCGGACACCGGGGAACAGGCACTGGAGATATGCGAGATGCTGGTCAGGAGCGGAGCTTTGGATATCGTTGTGATAGATTCCGTGGCGGCACTGGTGCCCAAGAACGAGATACAGGGGGATATGGGAGACAGTCATGTGGGGCTGCAGGCCAGACTCATGTCCCAGGCCCTGCGAAAACTGGCAGGAGCCATAAACAAATCCAATGCTTCCGTCGTGTTCATAAACCAGCTGAGAGAAAAAGTAGGCATAATGTTCGGCAACCCCGAGGTGACCACCGGGGGCCGGGCGCTTAAGTTCTATTCCACCATGCGCTTTGATGTAAGAAGGATAGAGAGCATCAAATCCGGCGACAGTGTCAAGGGCAACAGAA
>JAAYYX010000084.1 GCA_012515135.1 Clostridiales bacterium
ATCCTGGATATTTCTCCGCCGGAAGCTATCCGTGCCAGAGGTTTGAAGTCAGAGCCCTTGTTGGTCTTTATCAGGAATTCCACATCATCAATTCCGTTTTCTGTATATCCCGGAAGGGGTCTTACAGCTATATTTATTTGTGCATCCTGAAAATTCAGATCAAGAAGTTCTTTGTTGATTTTTTCTTCAAGGGTCCTGGCCGCAGCTTTGCGAAGACCGGTCAGCCTTCTTGTTTCATCCTTCAGCATATCTTCGATCCTGCTTTTTTCCAGATTAAGAGCAGCGGTGTCCGTGTCAAGATTCTCTATCATTGAAAGGGTTTTTTCCAGCTTTGATGCACGATCCAGTATTTGCTCCACATCATCTCCGTATTTTCTTTTCATAGTTTCGATAAGAGCAAGACGGGCAGAAAGTTCATCCATGTCGGAAGAAGAAAATATGATCTTCTCTTTTGCCTGACGGAGCCTGGTGCATATATCTTCAAGACGATAATATATATCATGAAAATCATTTTCAAGTTCAGATGCATCTTTGGAGTGGGGTGCGATCTCATTTAATACCCTTTGTATGGCACCAATGCTCTCCAAGGGGGAATTTTCATCTTCACGGGCAAGCATATATGCCTTATCCATGTTGTTGCTTATGGTTTCCATATACTTGAGTACTTCAAGCTGTTCAACTATTTTTGCTTCTTCGCCGGGCACAAGGGCGGCTTTTTTTATTTCCTTAAGCTCAAATTCCATATAGTCTTTTTTGCGCATTTCTTCCCTTGCCGAAGAGTCCATTTCAGCAAGTCTTTTTGATACTTCACTGAAATCATCATAAAGTTCGGACACTCTTTTTTTTGTTGAGATGATGGATTCCTTCTCATATGAGTCGATAAGTGTTATATGATTTTTGGGTTCAAGAAGAGACTGGTGTGCATACTGTCCATGCACATCTGTTATCTTTTGGCAGTATTGGTTCAGCTGAGCCAGAGATACGATTTCTCCGTCGATCCTGCACAGGCTTTTGCCTTCGGCATAAAGCTCCCTGGTGACCACCGTTTCGGTATTTAGATGGGTGGCGACAAGCTGAACGACAGCCCTATCGCAGCCGGCCCTTATAAAAGTCCTGTCTGCTCTGCCGCCCAGGGCAACATTCATCGCTTCGATGACGATGGATTTCCCCGCTCCGGTCTCTCCGGTCATTATATTGAGACCTTTATAGAAATCTATATCGATATCGCTTATTATTGCAAAATTTTTGATACTGAGATGTGTTATCATGGATGACCTCTTTGTTGGAAAATTATTATAAGAATTTGCGAAATTCTTTCAGGACTTCATCTGTGTGCCCGGGATCGTCTATTACTATCATAATAGTATTATCACCGGCAACGGACCCTACTATATGGGGAAGTGCCAGTGAATCTATTGCCTCTCCTGCAGCAGGTCCGCAGCCCGAAAGAGTTTTTACAACGATGATGTTTCCCGCTGAATCAAGAGATTTTATTGTCTCTTTGAATATTTTTACGAATCTGTCTGTGATGGGCCCGTCAAAACTGGCGCCGGCTGCATATTTATAATTGCCGCTGGCAGAAAGGGTCTTGATAAGCTGAAGTTCTTTTATATCACGGGACACAGTGGCCTGAGTCACATCATAGCCGGCATCCTTCAGGAGCTGACAGAGTTTTTCCTGGGTTTCTATTTCCTGAGTGTTTATCAACTCCAGGACTTTGTTTTGTCTCGAATATCTCATATGACAAACTCCTTCCCGATAAAACAATTCTTGCATTATCTTTAATAATTATACCATTTTCAAACTAAACATTTCAAGAAGTATTATAGACAAACATATGTTTGTATGCTATAATTCAAGTTGTTGAAAATGCTGAAAAACCCCGAAAATCAAAAAGGAGCGCATATGAAAATACTGGGCATCGATCCCGGATACGCAATAATGGGCTATGGTATAGTAGAAATGAAGGGCAATCATTTCAGCGTTTGCTGCCATGGAGCCATAACTACCTGTGCCGGCACTGAAATGTCCCTGCGCCTTAAATATCTTTATGAATCACTTACAGAAATAATCAAAGAGCATAAGCCTGAAGAAGCTGCCATCGAAGAACTGTTTTTTAACACTAATTCCAAGACTGCGATCATGGTGGGCCAGGCAAGGGGCGTGGCCATACTTGCATGTACAAATTCAGGTCTTGATATAAGCGAATATACTCCGCTTCAAATCAAACAGGCCCTTACCGGACAGGGCAGAGCTGACAAAAAGCAGGTCCAGTTCATGGTAAAGAACATACTGGCACTTCCGGAAGTTCCAAGTCCCGATGATGTGGCCGATGCCTTGGCCGCAGCAGTCTGTCACGGACACTCCTTTGGAAGCAAAAAAAAGATGACTGATAACTGCCGGGGAGAAATATGATGTTTCATTATATAAGAGGCATACTTGCCGCAAAATTTGAGGGAACAGTTGTTTTAGAAGCTCAGGGAATAGGATATGAAATATCCGTGCCGCTGAACAGCAGAGTTTTGGCTGCCGGAGAAGGAGAAGAGCTGACGGTTTTCACATACATGGCCGTTAAGGAAGATGATGTGGCCCTTTACGGATTCGAAGATGAATGGTCACTGGATATTTTCAAAAAGCTTATTTCCGTCAGCGGCATAGGAGCAAAAGCCGGGCTGGCCGTCCTTTCGGCCATGCCTGCAGAAGAAATAAAAAAAGCCATTATATTCGAAGATGCTGACATGCTGACCAGAGCCCAGGGCATTGGGAAGAAGTCCGCCCAGAGGATAGTCCTGGAACTGAAGGACAAACTTGGAAGTCCCGGCGAAAACGGATATCCCCAGGGAACTGCAGCCGGCGGCATATTCGGCGATAACGAAAAAGAAGAAGCCTTGAACGCAATGATAGCTCTTGGTTATTCCAGAAGCGAAGCCGCCAAAGCCATGGCGGGAATAAAAGAAAAAGATCTTACTGCGGAAGAGTACATAAGGATCGCCCTAAAAAAATTATAGGCGCTCTTAATGATCTTGATAAAGGGACATTATGGATAAAGAAGACAGGATAACGGCGGCCAAAGCCGGAGGAACAGAAGAAAAAAACGAAAGGGGATTAAGACCCCAGAACCTTCAGGAATATATCGGACAAAAAACTGTGACCGATAATCTTAAGGTTTTCATAGAAGCGGCACGAAAAAGAGGAGAACCTCTGGATCATGTGCTTTTTTACGGTCCGCCGGGGCTGGGCAAAACCACTCTTGCGGGAATAATAGCAAATGAGCTTGAGGTGGATATAAGGATAACATCCGGACCTGCCATCGAAAGAGCCGGAGATCTTGCTGCTATACTTACCAATCTAAACGAAAACGATGTCCTTTTTATAGATGAAATACAAAGACTTAACCGGTCTGTGGAAGAAGTGCTTTATTCCGCCATGGAGGATTTTGCTCTGGATATAATAATTGGCAAGGGTCCTTCCGCCAGATCCATAAGACTTGATCTGGCCCACTTCACTCTTATAGGAGCCACCACAAGAGCCGGAAGTCTTTCAGCGCCCCTAAGGGACAGATTCGGAGTCGTATGCAAATTTGAAACATATTCAAAAAACGAACTGAAGCAGATAGCCTGCCGTTCGTCTGAAGTATTAGGCCTTGAAGCAGATGAGAGCTCTCTTAACGAGATTTCCGGCAGATCCAGAGGCACACCCAGAGTGGTCAACAGACTTCTCAAAAGAGTGAGGGATTTTTCCCAGGTGGAAGGAACAGGTCACGTGGAGATAAACATAACAAAAAAGGCGCTTAAGGCCCTTGGAGTAGATGAAAGAGGCCTCGAAAATCTGGACAGAGAGATACTGAAACTCATAATCGAAAGATTTCACGGCGGACCCGTGGGGATAGATACCATAGCTGCCTCCATAGGAGAAGAAAGAATAACCATTGAAGATGTATATGAACCCTATCTGATACAGGCGGGATTCCTTTACCGTACCCAGAAGGGAAGAATGGTTTCGGAAGATGCTTACAGGCATCTGGGGCTTGACGTTCCCGAAAGCATCAAACCCCCGGAAGACATTTCTGAGGAAACAGAGAAACAGGAGCAGTTGGAATTATGAAGGATACCGGTATGAGAGTAAGCGATTTTGATTACCGGCTTCCCGAAGAATTGATCGCTCAGCATCCCAAAGACAGAAGAGACGGATCCCGGCTCATAATTGTCGACAGAGAAACAGGGAGAACGGAACACAGGCATTTTTATGATATATTGGACCAACTGAGTCCTTCGGATTGTCTTGTTTTGAACGACTCAAAAGTCATTCCCGCAAGACTTTTTGGAATAAAAGAAGGGACCGGTGCAAAAGTCGAATTCCTTCTTCTCAAAAGGATCGAAGGAGATGTCTTTGAAGTCATGGTGAAACCGGGCCGAAAACTAAAAACCGGAGATGTGGTCACTTTTTCCGGCCCCGATGATGATGCGGGATCGTTTAAGGCGGAGATAACAGGCTATGGCAGTGACGGCACAAGAAAAGCCCTTTTTTCCTATGAGGGGATATTCATGGAAAAGCTGGAAAAGCTGGGCAAAATGCCCCTCCCCCCATACATAAAAAGAGATGCCGAAAATGAAGATAAAGAGAGATATCAGACCGTGTACTGCAAAAGAGAAGGTTCTGTGGCAGCACCTACTGCAGGCCTGCATTTTACCCGTGATCTTTTGAAAAAAGTTTCAGATAAAGGAGTCAAACTGGCATATCTGACCCTGCATGTGGGAATAGGCACGTTCAGACCCGTCAAGGAAGAGAAGGTGACCGATCACCATATGCATTTTGAAGATTATCAAATAGATGAAGAAACGGCAGAGATAATAAACAGTACAATAGAATCAGGCGGACGCATCATATCTGTGGGGACCACATCTGTAAGGACCCTTGAAAGTGCCGCCCAAAAAACAGACGGTAAGTGGAAGATCAGAGCAGGAACAGGAAGCACTGACATATTCATATATCCCGGTTATTCATTCAAGATCGTAGACTCTCTGATAACAAATTTTCACCTGCCCAGATCCACACTGCTGATGCTGGTTTCAGCCCTATATACCAGAGAGGATATGCTTGGGATATACAGAGAAGCAGTCGAAAAAGAATACAGATTTTTCAGCTATGGAGATGCCATGTTCATAAAATGATATTTATCAGATAAGGAAGAAAATGAAAGACGCAGTAACATATAAACTCATAAAAAAAGACAAAAAAGCCAGAAGAGGAGTGCTTTCTACTCCCCACGGTGAAGTACAGACCCCGGTTTTCATGCCTGTGGGCACCGCCGGCACAGTCAAGGCCATGAGACCCGAGGAAGTAAAGGCACTGGGAGCTGAGATAATACTCTCCAACACTTATCATCTTTACCTAAGACCCGGGCATGAAGTCATAAAAGAAGCAGGCGGGCTGCATAGATTCATGAACTGGGACAGACCCATACTGACTGACAGCGGAGGATTCCAGGTCTTCAGCCTGGGAGATATGAGAAAGATAACAGAAGAAGGAGTGGAATTCCGTTCGCATATAGACGGGTCATATCACATGTTCAGCCCCGAAAAATCCATGGAAGTACAAAATGCACTGGGCTCTGATATAATGATGGCTTTCGATGAGTGCGCCCCCTACCCTTGTGACATGGATCATGCGGAAAGAGCATCGAAAAGGACCACCGAATGGCTCATGCGCTGCAAAGAAGCTCATAAAAATACTGATAAACAATCCCTTTTCGGAATAATGCAGGGCGGAGTGTATCCGGATCTCCGCAAGAAAAGTGCAGAAGAGATCGTTGCCATGGATCTGCCGGGTTATGCAGTAGGCGGGCTTTCGGTGGGAGAACCCAAGGAACTAATGTGTGAAGTGCTTGATCACTGCGTGGATCATCTTCCCGAAAACAAACCGAGATATCTTATGGGAGTGGGAACGCCGGACTATCTTTTTGAAGCCGTTGAAAGAGGCATAGATATGTGCGACTGCGTGCTTCCTACAAGAATAGCCAGGAACGGAACTGCACTTACTTCCGGTGGACAGATAAATATCAAAAACGCAAAATTTGAAAGAGATTTCACGCCCCTTGATGCCAAGTGTGACTGTTATACATGCAGTAACTACACCAGAGCATACTTAAGGCATCTTTATAAGAGTGATGAAATACTTTCATCGATGCTTCTTTCCAACCATAATCTTCATTTTCTTGTAAATATAATGAAAAATATAAGAAGATCCATAGAAGAAGAAAGATTTTCGGAGTACAAAAATGAATTTTACAGAGAATATGGATATATGCAGGCATAACGGACCTTGCGGAGGATGCAAATATCAGGGAATTCCCTATGAACAGCAGCTGGCAGAAAAAGAAGAAGCTGTTCTTGAATTTCTTGAGGACAAGCACATAGAATGCGAAAACATCCAAAAAATAGAGCCAAGTCCCGTGAAGTACAGATACAGAAACAAGATGGAGTACACCTTCGGGGATCTTCATAAGGATGGTGAACTGACGCTGGGACTTCATATGAAAGGCCGTTTCATGTCGGTTGTGACAGCCAACGAATGTCAGCTGGTATGCAGAGATTTCAATACCATACTTGATGCTGTACTTGAATTTTGCCGGAAGAAAGCATATCCAAAGTATCACAAAAAAGCCCACAGAGGACTGCTGCGCCATCTGGTATTGAGAAGGGGCGAGAGGACAGGAGAGATACTGGTCAATATAGTCACAGCTTCCGGGGATTTTGACGGGCAGGGATTTGCAAAAATGCTGAAGGAACTTGTGCTTGACAATAACAGTATTATTGGTATCTTAAGAACAGTAAATGACAACCTTTCCGATGCGGTCATATGCGACAGAATGGAGATCCTTTTCGGGAGAGACTACTATATGGAAATGGTAATGGGTCTTGACTTCAAAGTCAGCGCCTTTTCTTTTTTTCAGACAAATGTTACCGCAGCAGAAAAGCTCTATGAGGACGCAGTTTCTTTTCTGGACAAGAAGGAGCATGGCACTGTTTTCGATCTTTTTTGCGGAACCGGAACGATCACCCAGGCTGCAGCAAAAAAAGGCGGAGAAGTAATAGGAATTGAGCTGGACCCCGCGTCTGTATCAGCCGCTGTTGAGAATGCAGAACTTAACGGACTTAAAAACTGCAGATTTATCGCCGGGGATGTTTTTGATGTGCTTTCGGGGGACTCCCCAGAAAAGATCAGGGAAAAACCGGACATCATTATCCTCGATCCGCCCAGACCCGGTGTGGGCGGCAAGGCCCTCGAAAAAATAATAAACCTGGGTGCAGAAAATATAGTATATATTTCATGTAATCCCAAGACCATGGCCAATGATCTTTTTTACTTTCAGTATTATGGCTATAAGACTGTTTATCTTAAACCCTATGATAATTTTCCTTTCACCGGACACGTGGAGACGGTAGTTCTGCTGTCAAGAGTGGACAAGTAGTTGGGCGAAAAAGCTTGAAATCAAGGGGTTTGAGGGTAATGTGAAAGTATACAGCCTCTTTGTAGTCAATGAAATATTAGCATGATATAATCGTATAAATACAGAAAACAAGAAATTGTGGCAATAGAACTGCTTTTTGAGAGGGCGAGTGCATAGGACTGTTATTTTGAAGGTTTTTTAGTTGCAACGATAGAACTCCTTTTATAATAAAAACAAAATGCATGCTTAAGATAATGGTAATTGCAGTACTGATAAAGATATTTGAGGAAAGGAAAAAAGATTATGGCAAACACTAAAGTGCAATCAATTGAGCCTAATATCGCTGATATGGCTAATGGGTGGCTCAAATCATATGGGCTGAATTACAAATTAGAGCAAGAATCTTTGAATGATGCTATTGATAAGGCTCTTGATGACTATTATTCTAAACGCGGAGGTTCCGGAGGGAAAAATGATAGATTTGGAGGCCCATTATGCCTAAAAAGAAAGATGAAATAACAATTCATAGTTCGGCCGCGGAATACTTGACCTATGTGGCAGCTGTCGGGGACAATGCAGATAGTATTGAATTGCGCTATGAAAATGAAAATATATGGCTGACACAAAAGATGATGGCCGAGCTTTATGATGTGAGTTTGTCGACCATAAATGAACATATTAAAAAGATTTATTTTGATAGAGAACTAACAGAAGAAGCAACTATTCGGAAATTCCGAATAGTTCAATTAGAAGGCCCACGTAAAGTGAATCGTGAAGTTATCCATTACAATCTCCAGATGATTATTGCGGTTGGGTTCAAAGTCAATAACGACCGTGCTGTTCGTTTCCGTAAGTGGTCAGGACAAATAGTAAAGGATTATACCATTCAAGGTTGGACAATGGATAAGGAACGTTTGAAGAAAGGTCATATGTTCACGGATGAATACTTCGAGCGTCAGTTGGAGAACATCCGTGAGATTCGCCTTTCCGAGCGGAAATTTTATCAAAAAATTACCGATCTTTATGTCACAGCATTTGACTATGATAAAGATGCCAAGACTACGAAGCTATTCTTCCGGACGGTGCAGAATAAAATGCATTGGGCAGTTCATAGGCATACAGCAGCAGAATTGATTGTCGAGCGTGCCGATGCTGAGAAGGGAAACATGGGCTTAACTTCGTGGGAAGCTGCACCGGAAGGCAAAATTGTAAAGGCTGATGTTTCTATAGCAAAGAATTATTTGAATGCCAAAGAGATGACGTACATGGAACGAATTGTCTCTCTGTATCTTGATTATGCGGAACTGCAAGCAGAACGTCAAAT
>JAAYYX010000085.1 GCA_012515135.1 Clostridiales bacterium
ATTTCCAAAACAGAAAGGGTTTTGCCCTTTCTTATTTTCGGTATCTCAATGGTGGCTCTATACAGTTGCAGCGCCCTTTATCACTATGTAAAAGGCCCGGAAGCACGGATCCTGAAACTGCGTAAGCTTGACCATTCTATGATATTCGTTCTTATTGCCGGAACATATACCCCCATACTGGTCAATATAATACCAAAACCCACATCAACTGTTTTCCTGATGGTAATATGGGGTGTCACCGCAGCCGGCATCATCATGAAGCAGGTGTGGCTCAATGCACCCCGCTGGCTTTATACTTTTCTTTACGTGCTTATGGGCTGGGCTCTGGTGGCAAAGATCCCCTTTATCTACAGCGTCTCCAGGGGGTGTGCTTTGTGGCTGATCATAGGAGGAGTGCTTTATACGGCAGGGGCTTTGATGTATGCACTTAAAAAGCCGAATCTTATAAAGGATTTCGGCTTCCATGAGATATTTCATGTGTTTATAATACTGGGCACTTTTGGTCATTTTACTGCAATAGCTTTTTATGTCTGATTTTGTTTTTGATAATTTTCCGGCTTTATCTTTCATCTAAAGAACAATCTTTACCGGTTCTGACAGATCTATGGTTCCCGCAGAGATTAGGCAGTCATACGCCATTATTTTTACGCCTCTTTTCTCTGCCTCTCTGAGGCTTTTTCCAAAGGATGCATGCATATCATCATTTGGCATGAACTTTTCGATGCCCTTCATCTGTATTATGAATATGATATAGGCCAGATAACCTCCGGATACGGCCTCCGCCAGTTCCAGAACATGTTTTTTGCCTCTTTCCGTAGGTGCATCCGGGAACATGGCGATGCCGCTTTTATCAAGGGTGACTCCCTTTACTTCAGCAAAGGCTTTTTGTCCCTTCTCATCTTCCGCATAAATATCTATTCTGGATCTACCCAGCTTTTTCTCTTTTTTTATGATCTTAAGAGGAGTCTCCATGCCCGGCAGTTTTATTTTTTCTGATAAAAGTCCTTCAAACACCAGCGCGTTGGGTATCTGTGAGTCTATGTTGACAAAAGTGTGTCCTTTTTTTACCGAAACAAGAGAATATCCGGTTTTACGGCCTTCTCTGTTTCCGCAGTCTTCCATCCATATCTCGACACCGGGCAACAGGAGTTCCTTCAGCCTTCCCGTGTTTCTCACGTGTATATACTCAAGCTTTCCATCGATTTCCGCCGTTGCCAGGAAACGATTGAGCCGCTCTTTGAATCTTCCCTTTTTGATTTTCTTATATTCCATGTTTATGATTATACTAAAAATGATTTGAAGCCGCAATTATGATATAATATCAGCGGAGGTGAGTGATATATGTTTGATCTTCCGGATTATTTTTACGATCTTAATATTTTTTCCATAAGCCTTCGCCTTGTGATGGCTTTGATAGCAGGCGGCATCATAGGTCTGGAAAGAGGTGCCAACAGACATCCGGCAGGATTCAGGACACATATACTGGTATGTATGGGAGCTGCCATCGCCATGCTCACCAACCAGTACATAGTCGATGTTTTTGAAAATGTCAGCGACCCTGCCCGGCTGGGGGCACAGGTCATAACCGGCGTGGGTTTTCTCGGAGTGGGCACCATACTGATAACCGGCAGGCAAAGAATAAAGGGCCTTACTACAGCTGCCGGGCTTTGGGCTTCCGCATGTCTGGGTCTGTCCATAGGCATAGGTTTTTATGAGGGTGCAATTATAGGAGCAATTCTTATTTTCATAAGTCTGGCCCTTCTGCCGAAGATAGAAAATTATTTTTATGAACATTCGGGGATAGTCAATCTTTACATAGAAGTGGATTCTCTGGATTCCTTCAGAAGCTTTATGCACAGTATCAAGTCCATGGATCTGACCGTTACAGAAACCGGTCTCAATCAGCAAAATCCCATGACTCCCAATGGCATAGCTTTTGTTTTATCGGTCAAGATACCAAAAAGCAAAAGTAATATGGATGTCATAGATGAACTCAGCGAGCTTGAAGGTATTTCCATAATAGACGAAATATAAGGACAAAAAAAATATGAAAATATTCGTTATAAGCGATACCCACGGCCGTATCAAAAAAGCCGTTGAAGTATATAAAAACCTGACAGATGTGGATCTGATGGTCCATCTGGGGGACTATAAAAGAGACGCCCTTGATCTGGAGTCAAGACTGGGCGTTGACACCGTTTTTGTGGAGGGGAATATGGACGGTTCAATGACTCTAGAGAGTTCCTCAAAAATAATAGATACGGAATACGGAAAGATACTGATAACCCACGGCCATCTGGAGAATGTCAAAGACGGATTTGAAAATATTACTTCCCGCTGTATTTCCCAAGGATGCAAAGCTGTGCTCTTCGGTCATACTCACCGTCCTTTATATGAAGAAAAAAACGGCATATATCTTTTGAACCCGGGAAGCATTTCAGTGCCCCGGGACGGCAGCCGCGGCTCTTACGCAATCATCCACACCTCTGCCGACCGGTTCAGAGCCTCTGTGGTATACTGCGATAACAAAAAAAGCCCCTCCGGCAGCAGTCAAAGAGGGGGCTATTTAAAACGTCTTTTGAATTACAGCGATCGTTTCTGATTGATGAGCGGGATAGATAAGGCCGTACCCCCATCAGAAACGGCAAATGATATCTTTCAAATCATTCCCTTGTGGTATCGATATTAAGATATATGGAGGCTCCGGTGGCAACTGTCTTGCCGGTGTTTTTACTTTTTGCCTCACACGCTATCTGTGTTATTCTTTTTCCTGAAGAAAGAGCCTTGGCAGTCACCAAAACAGTATCCCCCATTTTGACCGGTCTTATGTATTTGAGATCAAGGCTCACCGTCGGTGCGAAATTCTCCCGTGCATAAAATCTTGCCAAAGCCGCCATGGTTATATCAAATGCCGTACATATGGCCCCTCCGTGCATGAAGCCCACCCTGTTAGCCTGCCAGGGTTGCATGGGAAACCCCAGAGTAATGGTCTTTTCTTCATAAGAACAACTGACATTCTCCGAACGCATCATGCCGTTAAGTATATCTTTTTGTACTACATTGTTTTCCTTCATGGTTTTTTCCATGTAGGCTTCCATTTTCTTTTGCCCGTCCATTGTCTAAATATCCTTCATACATAAGAGTGAGATGTTATTTTCTTTTAGGACTTCCCCCGCCTTTTCCGGATCTCCGACTTTGAATATCAGTGCAGCCTTGCCGGTTTCGGATCTTATCATGGAATAGATATAATCTACGCCTATATCTTCATCGGCCAGTTTTTCAAGGACAGAGTGCAGTGCTCCGGGCACATTTTCAAAACTTACAGCCAGTACGGTGGTTATGCTGGCTGTAAAGCCGTTTTCGTTAAGTACGTTGACTGCCTTTTCCGGATCATCAACTATACACCTCAGTATGCCGAAATCAACTGTGTCAGCAATACATACAGCTTTCATGTCGATATGGTTGTCCGTCAGTATTTTGGTATAGTCGGACAGCCTTCCCGTTTCATTTTCAAGAAAAACCGAAACTTGTTTAATAAACATATTCTCCTCCTCTGCTAAAACTATACTCTTTCAGAAAGATTTCTCGTATCTTCAACTCTGACCGCTTTGCCTTCGCTTCTTGGCAGTGTCCCTTCACTAAGAAATCTAAGTGTACAACCTATGCCCAATACAGCACGAAGATCATGATCTACTCTCTTTCTCAATTCCTCAACAAACTTTATGTCATCTATAGCAAGGCCTTCGGCCAGTTCCACATGGACTTCAAATGTATCTTTGTTGTCTTTTCTGCCGACCAGGATCTTGTAATTCAAGGTGAGTTCCGCAAATCCGCTTATGACGCTTTCTATCTGGGACGGGAATACATTGACTCCTCTTATTATGAGCATGTCATCCGAACGTCCCATAACGCGGCTCATTCTCAAAGTGGTCCTTCCGCATCCGCATTTTTCAGGCATAAGAGAACATATATCTCTTGTTCTGTATCTTATGAGAGGGATCCCTTCTTTGCCTATTGTGGTGAATACTATTTCACCTTTTTCTCCATAAGGCAGGACCTCTTCCGTTTTTGGATCTATTGTTTCGGCAATGAACATGTCTTCCATTATGTGCATGCCATTATCCTCGCTGCAGCTGCATGCCACTCCCGGTCCCATTATTTCCGACAATCCGTATATATCATAAGCCTTTATCCCAAGACCCTTTTCTATTTCTTTTTTCATTCCCGCCGTCCATGGTTCCGCTCCGAAAATGCCCGATTCAAGGGCCAGCTCATCGGTGGTGGTCCCGGCTTTTTTGAGGGCTTCTGAGATGGTCAGTGCGTATGAAGGAGTACAGCAAAGGATGGTGCTCTTGAAATCCTTCATCAGCAATATCTGTTTCTGTGTGTTCCCGCTGCTCATGGGTATAACAGAAGCTCCCATATATTCCGCTCCTCCGTGGGCCCCCAGACCGCCTGTAAAAAGACCGTATCCATAAGCCACCTGAACAACGGAAGATTTATCTCCTCCTGCCATTGCAAAACATCTGGCTATGCACTCGGCCCAGTTTTCCAGGTCTCTTCTGGTGTACCCCACAACGGTGGGTTTACCTGTGGTTCCCGATGATGCATGTATCCTTACTATCTCAGAAAGGGGTGAAGCGAACATGCCATAGGGATAGTTTTCCCGAAGATCATCCTTCGTGGTAAAGGGCAGTTTCTTAAGGTCCTCAAGAGAAGTTATATCTCCCGGGGCAATGCCCTTTTGCTGCATCTTGTCTCTATAGGTCTCAACGTTCTTATAGATCCGCTCCACCGTCCGTTTTAATTTTGTGAGCTGTATTTTTTCCAGTTCTTTTCTTTCAGCGCATTCCGCTGTTTTGTTCCATATCATTTGTTTCCCTCCCGTCCCGCTCTGAAGGCTTTTTTGTTGAGCTCAACAAAGGCAGGCTTTACATTTTTTTCTATTTGTTCTATCCACTTTTCTTCCGGGAAAGGAAGTATCGAGGACATAGCCCCCAAAAGGACTGTGTTTACTGCTTTTTCGCTGCCGCAGGCTTGGGCGATCCCAAGAGCATCGATCAAAGTCACTTTGTCATTTTTTTCTTCGAAAAATTCTTTTATGCTCTCCGGATATGATAATGCCCCCATTATTACCGGCATTGGGTTAATGCGGCTGTCATTTACGAACATATATCCTTCTTTTTTCAAGAAAGGTACCCATCTGAAGCCTTCCAGCAATTCAAAGGCCAGTATCATATCGGCCCCTCCCTTATCTATTACAGGTGCCTTTACCGGCCGGCTGCTTATCCTTACATGGGTCACCACGCTACCGCCTCTCTGAGCCATTCCGTGGACCTCAGAAAGCTTCACATCATACCCGCTTTCAAGGGCCATATTACCCAGGATCACGCTGGCTAATAGGGTTCCCTGACCCCCAACGCCTACGATAAGGATATCGAGGTCTTTTATTTCTTTGCTTTTCATCCTTATCTGTCCTCCTTTACTATGGCTCCGAAGGGACATACCCTGCTGCAAAGATCGCACCCAACACATCTTTCGGGTATGATCACTATATCTTCACCTTTTTTTTCGATGGCCTGGCATCCGATACCCATGCATATACCGCATTTCTTACATTCCTCTGTTATCATATAAGGAGTCCCCGGCTGTTTTACTATCAGTGCACAGGGTCTCTTTGAAATTATCACAGAAAGAGCATCTCTTTCGCATCCTTCGTTTATGGCCGCTTCCATCTCTTTAAGGTCAAAGGGATCCACCTCTTTTATATGCTGTACTCCGCATGCTCTGCAAAGTTCCTCTATGGATATCTCCGGGGAATCATTGCCTTTTATGTCTTTGCCGGTGGCGGGGTTGTCCTGATGTCCCGTCATTCCCGTTGTTCTGTTATCAAGTATAAGTACAGTGCTCTTTGACTTGTTGTAAACCATGTTGATAAGTCCGGTTATACCCGAATGAAAAAATGTGGAATCGCCTATTACAGCTACTACATCCTTCCCGAACTCTTCGCCTCTGGCCTTTTCAAATCCGTGGGCCATCCCTATGGAAGCTCCCATGCAAAGACATGTATCCATGGAAGATGTAGGTGGGAGTGAACCCAGCGTATAGCATCCGATATCACCTGTAACTGTCTTTTTCATTTTGCCGAGAAGATAAAACAATGCTCTGTGGGGGCATCCCGCACAGAAAAGCGGCGGTCTTACAGGTGCCTCTCCTGCCTTCTCATGATCGGCAAGAGGCTTCCTAAAGACTTCCTTTATCATGTTTACAGAGTATTCCCCCTGCACGGTGAAAAGATCCTTGCCGCATACATTTATTCCCATGGCCTTTATCTGCTCTTCAATAAAAGGCTGTCCCTCTTCTATAACAAAAGTTTTTTTGACTTTCTCAGCGAATTCCTTTATCAGCTCCTTAGGCAGCGGATTGACCGATCCCAGTTTCAGGAATGATGCTTCAGGCACGGCTTCTTTTGCATACTGATAGCATATTCCGGAGGTTATTATCCCCATTTCTTTGCTGCCCTCTTCTATCCTGTTTATTTGGAATCTGCTGCTGTCTTCGGCAAATTTCTTCATTCTTTTTTCCTGGGCGATGTGAAGTTTTCTGGCCGCCGCAGGCATGGCCACATATTTGCCTGTGTTTTTTTCATATTTTTTAAGTTCCGGGATCTGTATCTCCCCAAGTTCCACCACGCCTCTTGAATGAGATATCCTGGTGTTTGATCTTATCATCATAACAGTATCGTATTTTTCACTCAGTTCAAAAGCCAGTTTCACATATTCAAGACACTCCTTTGAATCTGCCGGCTCCAGCATGGGCACCCCTGCACTCCTGGCATAAAATCTGGAATCCTGCTCATTCTGACTTGAATAGCATCCGTTATCGTCTGCAACAACAAAAACTATTCCTGCATTGACTCCCGTATAGGCTGCTGTGAAAAGAGGATCCGCTGCCACATTAAGTCCCACGTGCTTCATACATGTCATCGCCCTTGCCCCGGCTATACCTGCGCCGATAACGACTTCAGCACCGACTTTCTCGTTGGGTGCCCATTCTACATGCATACTGTCGTATTTTGCTGCATTTTCTGTTATTTCTGTTGAAGGTGTACCGGGATATGATGAAATCACTTTTGCCCCGGCTTCTGCTGCTCCCCTGGCGAAGGCTTCATTGCCCAGCATTATCTTTTTTTCCATGGTTATCTGTTCCTCTTGTCTATTACTCTTTTTCCTTTTCCCTCGAATCTGGGCAGTGTTCCCGCAGATACCAGAGTTACTTTTGCCTCTATGTTCAGTACTGCTTTCAGATCATGAGCGATCCTTCCTCTAAGCTCTTCAAGTTTTTTGAAATTGTCAAGCAGTGATGCATCCGAGAATTCCACTCTTACTTCTATCCTGTCCATATAACCCTCATTGTAGACCACTATCTCATAGAAGGGCTGTATCTCTTTTGTGGACATTATTACGGATTCTATCTGGGAAGGATATACGTTCACTCCCCTTATGATAAGCATGTCATCGGAACGACCCTGTACTTTTGCCATTTTCATGGAAGTCCTGCCGCAGGAGCAAGGAGTATCGTCAAGCCATGTGATGTCTCTTGTCCTGTATCTCAGCATGGGGAAGGCTTCCCTTGTAAGGGACGTTATTACCAGTTCACCTTTTTCTCCAATATCAAGAGTATTGAGTTTGTCCGGATCTATTATCTCAGAAAAATAATGGTCTTCTGCAATATGCATTCCCTTCTGCAGATAACATTCTCCCGAATATCCCGGGCCTCCCAGCTCGGACAGACCGTAGTTTTCCGTGGCTTTTATCATCAGCTGTTTTTCGATTTTTGTCCGCATCTCTTCCGTATGCCCTTCTCCCCCGAAAAGAGCCAGGCGAAGTTTTATTTTACTTTTGTCTATGCCTCTTTTTTCTATTTCATCCGCCATATAAAGCGCATAAGAGGGTGTGGATACCAGTACTGTAACGCCGAAATCCTGCATTATCATAAGCTGTCTTTCTGTATTTCCGCTTGAAAGCGGCACCACCATGGCTCCTACTCTCTCCATACCGTAATGGAGCCCGAAACCACCGGTAAAAAGGCCGTATCCGAAAGATATCTGGGTTATGTCCTTGGATGTAACTCCTGCAGCAGATATTACTCTGGCCAGTATCTCAGTCCAGTTTTCTAGATCGTTTCTTGTGTATCCTTCTATCTTGGGCTTTCCCGTAGTCCCCGAAGATCCGTGGACCCTTACAATATCTTTTTTATCAACAGCAAAAAGTCCGAAGGGATAATTGTTCTTTAGGTCATCCGCCGTTGTAAAGGGCAGAAGTTTAACATCCTCCAGTGTTCTTATGTGTTTAGGTTCAAGTCCCGTTTCATCGAATTTCTTCCTGTAAAAAGGTACTCTTTCATAACATCTTTCTACAGTTTCCTTGAGCCGTGCCAGCTGCATCTCTTTTATCTCATCTCTGCCGGCGCATTCAATTTTTTTGTTCCAGATAATGTGTTCCATTTTTTTCTTCCCGTTTCTTCAATAATACTCTTATTGTATAGTAAAGAAGGCCCAAAATCAAACAATTCTGACCATAAAAATGCCCATGTCATGTTCCTGTGAAGCATTTTTTCTGTGGGACCACAGCCAAAAGAATTTCACGGATATCATAAATGGGCTGGACAAGTCCGGTATCTAA
>JAAYYX010000086.1 GCA_012515135.1 Clostridiales bacterium
AGGAGAAGATCATGAAATTAAAAGGAAAAACAGCTATAGTGACCGGAGCAAGTTCCGGAATGGGAAGGGATATAGCATTTTATTTTGCAAAAGAAGGGGCAAACGTGCTGGCTGTGGCCAGAAGAGCTGAAAGACTTAAAGATCTTGAGGAACAGACAAAAGATCTGGAAGGAAAAGTAGTTGCATTTTCTGCGGACGTTTCCGATAAGAGCAAGGCTGAGGCCATGATTGATGAAGCAGTAAAGGTATTCGGCAAACTGGACATACTTGTAAATAATGCGGGAATAATGGATGACATGAGCGGCATAGGTGATGTGGTCGATGAGATGTATGATAAGGTATTTGATGTTAATGTCAAAGGCACAATGTATGCCATGCGCAAAGCAGTCAAATATTTTGAAGGCATCGGAGGCGGAAATATAATAAATATCGCATCCATAGGCGGCATCAAGGGAGGTATAGCAGGGGCAGCATATACAGCAAGCAAACATGCAGTAGTGGGACTGACAAAAAACACTGCCTATATGTATGCACCTAAAAATATAAGATGTAACGCCATATGCCCGGGAGCAATCGAGACAGAGATAGCCAGCAGCGAATACATGAAGAAAATCAACATGGAAGGGGCACAAAGGACCGGTGTTGGACTGGCACTTAATCCCAGGACCGGAAAGGGCAGTGAAATAGCAACTGTAGCCGTTTTCCTGGCCGGAGAAGACGCTTCGTTTGTAAATGGGCAGTGTCTTGCGGTAGACGGCGGCTGGACAGCATATATGTAAGTCAAAAAAGAATATAAAGCATCAAAAATCAGTTGAATAAAAAAAGAGGCAGATCGTTATTATATCGCAAATGTGATTGGTTATGATCGTGCCTCTTTTTTTACACTTTTTTGCTGTGCTGTGTTATATTTAAAATATACAAGCCAACTTTCTGAAAGGAGGACTGCATTATGGAAGAGAGAAAATGTCCCGTAACAGGGAAAACGGCAAAAGCCGTATCAGGCAGCGGTACAGCGAATAAAGACTGGTGGCCTGATAAACTCAACTTAAAGATGCTGCACCAGAACTCATCTTTGAGTGACCCCATGGGACCTGATTTTAAATATTCCGAGGAATTCAAAAAACTGGACCTGAAGGAAGTCAAGAATGACCTTTATGATCTCATGACAGATTCAAAGGACTGGTGGCCGGCCGACTATGGCCATTACGGTCCGCTTTTTATCAGGATGGCATGGCACAGCGCAGGAACTTATCGTATGGGAGACGGACGGGGAGGAGCCTCTGACGGAACTCAGCGATTTGCACCCTTAAACAGCTGGCCCGACAATGTGAACCTGGATAAGGCCCGCCGTTTGCTGTGGCCAATAAAAAAGAAATACGGCAAAAAAATATCATGGGCAGATCTTATGATCCTGGCAGGAAACTGTGCTCTTGAATCAATGGGATGCAAAACTTTCGGGTTCGCCGGCGGACGTGAAGATGTATGGGAACCGCAGGAAGATGTATACTGGGGCGCAGAAAGCGAATGGCTGGGAGAAAAAAGATATTCAGGTGAAAGAGACCTTGAAAATCCCCTGGCAGCAGTACAGATGGGTCTTATATATGTCAATCCTGAAGGACCCGGCGGTCAGCCCAGCGCTCTGGCATCGGGCAAGGATGTACGGGAGACCTTTGCAAGAATGGCTATGAATGATGAAGAGACAGTTGCCCTGATCGCAGGAGGACACACCTTCGGAAAATGCCACGGCGCGGGACCGGCAACACATGTGGGAAGGGAACCGGAGGCCGCGCCCATGGAAGAAATGGGCCTTGGATGGAAGAGCACATACAAAAGCGGAAAAGGAACCGATACCATAGGAAGCGGTATAGAAGGGGCATGGAAACCCAGACCCACCAAGTGGGATATGGGATACCTGGAAACACTTTTTAAATATGACTGGGATCTGGTGAAAAGCCCTGCGGGAGCCTGGCAATGGATACCTGCAGATCCGGAAGCAGGAAAAACAGTAGAAGATGCTCATGATCCTAAGAAGACCCATGCACCCATGATGACTACGGCAGATCTTTCACTTAAAATGGATCCCATATACAGGCCCATAGCCAAAAGATACCTGGATCATCCTGAAGAGTTTGCGGATGCCTTTGGCCGGGCATGGTTTAAACTGACCCATAGGGATATGGGCCCCAGATCCCGTTATCTGGGTCCTGAAGTCCCTGAAGAAGATCTTATATGGCAGGATCCGGTGCCTGAAGCAGATTATATGATGATAAATGAACAGGACATAATATACCTTAAAAAAATCATCATGGCTTCAGGGCTTTCAGTGTCACAACTTGTGACTGCCGCATGGGCTTCGGCATCGACTTTTCGCGGATCAGACAAACGCGGCGGGGCAAACGGAGCGCGTATAAGATTGGCTCCGCAAAAAGATTGGGAAGTCAATCAGCCGGATATCCTGAACACTATACTAAAAACATTTGAAAAAATAAAAACAGATTTCAACAATGCTCAGACGGAAAACAAAAAAGTTTCCTTGGCAGATATAATTGTATTGGGAGGATGTGCAGCCATCGAACACGCTGCGGCAAATGCGGGTATAGAAACAGAAGTTCCATTCTATCCCGGCAGGACAGATGCATCGGAGGAACACACAGACACAGTATCATTTTCTGTCCTTGAACCAAAAGCTGACGGTTTCAGGAACTACACAAAGGGCAAATTCTCAGTGCCTGCAGAAGAGTTGCTTGTGGATAAAGCCCAGTTGCTTACTCTTACAGCACCAGAGATGACAGTTCTGCTTGGCGGTATGCGTGTCCTTGATACAAATCACGGTCAGTCTTCCCATGGGGTTTTTACAGATAAAAAAGGAGTTCTCACTAATGACTTCTTTATTAACCTTCTTGATATGGATACAGAGTGGAAACCTGTTTCCGAGGACAGAGATCTGTTTGAAGGAAGAGACAGAAAAACAGGTGATCTGAAATGGACCGCCACCGGAGTGGATCTTATATTCGGATCCAACTCAGAGCTTAGAGCCATATCGGAAGTTTACGGTGCCGATGATGCAAAAGAAAAATTTGTCACTGATTTCGTATGCGCATGGAATAAAGTCATGAATGCGGATCGTTTTGATTTGCCAATATAAGAAACTAAAACATAAGAAATTCGGAGGACAGTTTTGCTGTTCTCCGGATTTCTTGAAAAATACCGGTTTTTTGGATAATGGATATTGGATATCAGTTTTCGGATGCAGGATATGATACATCAGTTTTCAGGCTTGGGATCTGAAAGATCAGTTTCTGCATTGGGATCTGAGAGATCAGTTTTCAGGAAGGGAGCAAAATGGATTTTCAGGGATTGATAATAGGAGTCATAACTTTTGTCATAATTGGAGTCTTTCATCCGATAGTGATAAAGTCCGAGTATTATATAGGCAAAAAAATATGGCCGGCTTTTCTTGTTCTGGGCATTTTTTTCATTGCACTTTCTTTATTCGTAAACAATGTTATAATTTCCGCCGTTTCCGGAATAACCGGTTTCACTTTTCTTTGGAGCATAAAAGAAATCATTGAGCAGGAAGAGCGTGTCAAAAAAGGCTGGTCGCCGGCCAATCCAAAAAAACACTATCGGTGAATATTTTTATGGATATTAATGCAAAAAAGGCATATAATCAAAACAAGAAAGAGTTCAAATAGTGAAATGTGTATATAAGACAGAAAACCCGAAAGAAATTTGCTGAAACACCGGCATAAAAAAGGGAGAAGAGATGAAAAAGATCCTTATCCTTATTCTAACCGTTTCTGTCATGACCTCGGTAATTACTTCGGTAATGGCGTCGCTTTCTTATGCTGCCGAGAAAGAAATAAACTGGACCCGTGAAGAACTGCAGTTTATCAAGGAACATCCCGTAATAAAGCTGGGCGTTGATCCGGAATTCGTCCCCTTTGAGTTTATCGATGAGGACGGGGAATACAAGGGCATAGCTGCAGATTATCTTGCCATCATAAGCAAAAAAACCGGTCTGAAATTCGAAATACAAAAAGGGCTAACATGGCCCGAAGCATATGATATGGCCGTTAATGGCGAAATAGATGCCTTGCCGCTCATCGGAAAAACTCCGCAGCGGCAAGAGCATTTTGTTTTTTCGGAGCCATATTATTATTTCAAAAGAGTGATCGTAACAAGGGAAACAGAAAAAGGCATATCAAATATAGAGGATCTGGAAGGGAGAATAATAGCTGTCCAGAGAAACAGCTCCCATCACAGTTATCTTCTTGAACATCCGGAAATAAACATAAGCCTTTATGATTCCGTTGAAGCAGGCCTCACGGCAGTGGCTACAGGTAAAGAAAGAGCTTTCCTTGGCAATCTTGCCACTACTAATTACATGATCAGGACCCATGGACTGACAGGACTCAGGTACATCGCCTTTGAAGCGGAAAAAGAGCAGGCCCT
>JAAYYX010000087.1 GCA_012515135.1 Clostridiales bacterium
ATCTTGTTTTCCAGCCTGTCCCTGTTTTTTCTCATATAGTCTTTTGCCTCTATCCCTTTCCTCACACAATCAAGGGTAAAGCTCTCCAAACTGTATATCACATGGGCATCAAGATCTATCCCCGGAAGCGCTTCTTTTTCTTTCGCTTCCGCAGTGCAGAAAAAAATTTCTTCTTCCTTTATATGATACTCTTTTTTTGCCCAGTCAAGCTTTCCCTGATAGGCACCGCCGAAAATCAAGATCATTTTTCCTCTCCTTTACTTCTTCATTATCTTCGTTTCACGGTATGTCTTTTCTTCATCTTATATCTTTGCTTCACCTTATATCCTTGTTTCACATTATATCAATGCCAGTGCCGCTACTCCTGCCATTTCGCCCCATACCACTTCATATCCCGCGATATCTCCGCTCATACCGCCCAGCTGACTCGATGCCGCTGATCCGGCCGCAAAGGAAACAAGCCAGGGTGTCTGCAAAAATATCACTGTCCGGAGAAGTCCCATGCCGCTTCCCGTATGCAAGGATAATGCACCGCATATGGCCATAGCCGCTAAAAATAGAACTGCTATAAAAACAATGGCCTTTCCTTTACCTGTTTGAAGCGGCCGGTTATACTGACTGGTCTCCATGGGCTTCTTCCTTATGACATCTATTGCCGCCACTGCTCTTGGTGCTGTCATTATGTAAATAAGCATTATGAAACGGCCTGCCGATATGTCTCCGCCGTCTAACCGGTCCAGCATGCTTGCCATGGTGCCAAACAAAACTACTGCAACTGATATGGCCGATGCCACAGCGAAGGCTCCCGCCCTGGGATCCTTTAGTATCTCTCTTTTTTTCTCAAGGGACTGCCTGCTGAAGATCGCATCATGACAGTCCATGAATCCGTCCAGATGTATGAATCCGCTGATCACCAGAGGGTAGCATGCCATGAAAACAGCCGCCGCAAAAAAATGGATATCAAACAGTTGTATCAGCAAAAAAAGCCCGTACCACAAAATACCCATAAGTATGCCCAGAAGAGGCAGCATCATAAGCATATGTATCCTTGCGTTTTCATCCCATTTTTTTACCGGACACGGTATGAAACAGAAATTCCCCCATGCCATAAAAAATCCGGTGATGGCTTTCATTTAAAAACCGTCTCCCTTCCATAGGCTATTTCCACGACTTTGTCACATTTGGCGGCCAGCTTCCTGTCTATAAAGGCCAGTCCTCTTCGGTAATCATCCGTAAGATCCTTATCATATATGATCCCGTCGGAATAGATATAATCACTGACAAACAAAGTTTTGCCGGTCCTTTCGGCAAATGTCAAAAGCTCATCCGCAACTCTCCCGGCAGCACCGTTATCTATCCCTTTCATGAACATTTCGTTATTCAAAAGGGCCGTAACACTGTCCAGAAGAAAAACTCCTTCCGTTTCTATCCCCTGCTGATCCAGGCATGCGCATATATCAAAAGGCTGCTCCAGAGTTATGAATCCCGATCCTTTTCTTTCTTCTATATGCCTCTTTATCCTGGCTTCATCTTCTTCATCATGGGGCATCATGGTGGCCACATAATACAATTTATCTACTGCATCTGCTGCGGCCATTTCGACGGCGGTTTTCTGTGCATAGTACGACTTGCCGTTTTTACAGCCCCCGCTGATAAAAATGTTCATCAGAAACAGCCTCCCTTTCGGATCTCTTCCAGGTAGCCGTCATCGATCCTGGCTTCTTCAAAGGTGGCCATATTCCCTATTACCGCACATGCGCTTCTTACTATTTCAAAAGCCGGCACACAGCCGCTTCCCTCCCCCAGACGCATTTCAAGATCCAGCAGCGGCTTCGTTCCCAGTTCCTTGATTACATGATCGTATGCCGCCTCCGCAGAACGATGGGAAGCAAAGAAATAATTTCCTGCCTCCGGTTCCATTCTCTGTGCGGCCAAAGCCGCAACAGCGGAAATGTATCCGTCTATCACGGCGGGTATCCCCTTTGAAGCGGCACCGATGAAGGCTCCTGTCATGGCCGCTATATCGAATCCCGCTGTTTCAGCCAGCAGGTTTTTTATGTCTCTGTTTTTTGATGCTCTGGCCGATGCTTTTGCCACTATCTCTTTTTTGTGTGCAAAGGTCAGATCATTTATGCCTCCCCCTCTTCCCGTGGTCTCCTCGGGAGAAAGCCCGGTCAGGGCACTCAGGAACGCACTTCCGGTGGTGGTGTTTCCTATGCCCATTTCTCCGACACCTATGATATCATGTCCCGCATCGGCAGCTTTTACTGCGGCCTCGATGCCGATCTCTATGGCCCTTTG
>JAAYYX010000088.1 GCA_012515135.1 Clostridiales bacterium
GCCTGCCTTTTTACAGCGCCCGGAAAAGGCCGGATCGATTTTTTCAAAACAGTATTCCGAAAGATGAGGTATGTTGGATCTGTACGGCAGCAGTCTCGAATCGGAGGGCATGATATCATCCGTAGTTATATTGTCACCGGCACTTAAGGCAACGGTGGCCTTTATATTGTCTTTCAGACTTTCATTTCTAGGAAAAGGTTTTATATTCGGCCCCATTTCCAAAGGAGTGTTTTCGGTGTCACCGTCATCGGCGGAAACAATGAAACTGTGATTGGGCTCAAAGAATGCCGGCTCTATGGAGGGCAGCATCATTCCGTAGGTACTTGCATCTGTGAGCACTCCTTTTATGGCTGAAATAGCCGCTGTCTCAGGACTGACAAGATATACATCCGCATCGGCTGTTCCGCTTCTGCCCTTGAAATTACGATTGAATGTGCGAAGAGAGACGGCTCCGGATCTTGGAGACTGTCCCATGCCTATACATGGGCCGCATGCATTTTCGATTATCCTTGCTCCCGAAGAAATGAGATCGGCCAGAGCCCCGTTCTCTGCCATTTTATTTAATATTTTTGACGAACCGGGAGATATGACAAGGCTCACATCGGGATGCACTTTGCTGCCCTTGAGTATGGCGGCCACTTTCATGAGATCGGTATATGAAGAATTCGTGCAGCTGCCTATGGCCACCTGATCCACTTTTATCTCGCCGATATCAAAGACAGTATCCACATTGTCTGGACTGTGGGGTTTTGCCGCCAGAGGGGTAAGCAGGGAAAGATCCACCTCCAGCATGTGATCGTAAACTGCATCTTCATCGGCAGAAAGGGGGATATGATCTTCTTCTCGGCCCTGGGATCCAAGATATCTTCTTGTATTTTCATCGCTGGGGAAAACAGAAGTCGTAGCTCCCAGTTCGGCGCCCATATTTGTGATAGTGGCCCTGTCAGTGACGGAAAGGGCAGAAACACCTTCTCCTGTATATTCTATGATCTTGCCTACGCCGCCTTTCACAGTAAGTTGCTTTAGTATATGGAGTATGACATCTTTTGCGGAGACCCACGGCTTTAGAGAACCTTTGAGTTTTATCCCCATGACTTCGGGAACAGTAAGGTTGTAGGTGCCCTTGGCCATGGCAACGGCAACATCAAGACCGCCGGCACCTATGGCTATCATACCCAGTCCGCCTCCGGTGGGGGTATGACTGTCGCTGCCCAGAAGGGTCTTTCCCGGTTTCCCGTAGTTTTCCAGGTGCAGTTGATGGCATATACCGTTTCCGGGCTTTGAAAAAATTATACCGTGTCTTTTGGCTACGCTTTTTATGAACTGATGATCGTCGGCATTTTCAAATCCTGTCTGAAGAGTATTGTGATCTATATAGGCTACTGAAAGCTCTGTTTTGACTTTTTTGATATCCATGGCTTCCAGCTGAAGATATACCATGGTACCGGTAGAATCCTGAGTAAGGGTCTGATCGATCCTGATGGTTATTTCTTCGCCGGCCTTAAGCTCGCCGCTGATAAGATGATTTTCAAGTATTTTGTAAGCCAGTGTTCTGCTCATTTTTACCTCCTTGAGGACGCTTCATATATTTGTATACAATTATACAATACACGGTGTAAACGGTCAAGTTCTCCTTTACATAAATGTTCATGACCTGTATAATTTACGGGAAAAGAGTCATTTGATATGCGGGGAGTCAGTTTTGTTAGGATATATAACTTGTGAAAAACCTGAAATGAGGATGCGGGACTTCGAGATATACAGCGGATATTATTGCGGTATCTGCAAATCCATAGGACACCGTTACGGACAGCTCCCGAGAATGACACTCAGTTATGATGCGGCTTTTTTGGCCGTGCTTCTTGCGGGCCTTGAGGAAGAACAGGATGCAGTAAAAAGAGAGCACTGCATCATACATCATATTAAGAATAAAACAATAGTCTCAAACGGTGCAGTGGATTATGCGGGAGATGTTATGCTCATCCTGGCATGGCACAAGGCCATGGATGATATGAAAGATGAAGGAAAATTTTCCGCAAAAGCAAGTCTTCTTCTCATGAAAAACATTTATAAGAAAATAAGAGGCAGATATCCCCATCTGTGCAAAAAAATCGAAGAGCAGTTAAAAGAACTGACTCTCATAGAAAAAGAAAAATGTCCCAATCTTGACATGGCGGCTGAATCCTTTGCCAGGATAATGGAAGAAATATTTAACGGCTACAGGGAGAAAAACGAAAGACAGCAGATGCTTCTTAGGAGGCTGGGTTATCATATGGGCAAATGGATATATCTTATGGATGCCTATGATGATCTGGAAAAAGATATTGAGAAGGGATCCTACAATCCTCTTGTTTACAGATATGCCAAAGCAGAAAAAGAAAGCCCAAAGGACTTTGCCGGAAGGATAAAGGAACAATGTGAAAGGAATCTGCTTATATATTGTTCGGAAATGGAAAAAACTATAGATTTGCTTGATATTAAAAAGAATAAAGGTATAATAGAGAACATAGTTTACATGGGACTTTTGAGAAGGACCGAAAAGGTCCTTGGAAAGGAAGAAGCAGAGAATGGGGAATCCATATGAGATCTTAGGAGTAAGCCGGAATGCGTCAGAAGCAGAGATAAAAGAAGCTTACAAAAAAATGGTGAAAAAATATCACCCTGACAAATATCAGGATAATCCCTTAGGGGATCTTGCCGAGGAAAAACTTCAGGAAATAAACCAGGCATACGACCATATCATGAACGAAAGGCAGGGGAAAACCAACGGTCCATATGGCGAAGGGAACCGGCCCGGACCGGAGTTCATGGAAATAAGAAGAGATATAGATGCGGGAAGACTAAAGGAAGCGCAGCAGAAACTCGACCGTATACAAATAAAAAGTGCGGAATGGATATTTCTTGACGGCATGATATCATACAGAAAAGGTTGGTATGATGATGCCGCCGGCAAGATACAGCAGGCTGTAAATATGGACCCGAACAACATGGAGTATAACCAGGCATTGAGCAGACTTATGAATGCGGGGCAGGGATACAGAAACAATGCATACGGCAGGGGGTATATGTCCAATCAGGATGCATTCTGCACGGCTTGCCAGTGTTATCTGTGTGCGGACTGCTGCTGCGACTGTATATAAAACAAATGCTGAAGTTTTATGAAAACGGAGAATCATATGAACAGCAGCAAAAATACTTTTAAGATAGCCTTTGGCGGTATATGCCTTGCCTTTACAATTTTTGCTGTATTTCTGGCATCCATCGTTCCCGGGCTGGAACTCACTTTTTATGCAGTCAGTTCTTTATTTACTGCAGCTGTTATTATCGAGTCGGGTATAAAGGCCGGATTTATGCTTTACGGGGCATCTTGTATTCTTTGTTTTATTCTTATACCTGACAAAGTTGCGCTTATACCCTTTGTATTCTTTTTCGGCATATACGGCGTTATCAAATTTATTGCGGAAAAATCAAAAAACCCTTTGGGTCAGATAATTATTAAAACGCTTTTTTTCATGGCTATCTTCGGAACCGGATTTTTCTTTTTCAAATCTCTTTTTTTCGGTAACATTTCCTTGCCGGACTACTCATTGTGGGTGCTGGTACCCGGCAGTCTTCTTATTTTCATATTATATGATTATATATATACACTTATGATAAGATTATACAGACAGAGAATAAAAAGGGATCAAAAAGGAATCAAACTGTCATAGGGAACTAATGACAGTGAAGGATCAAAAGAGCAGAATAGAAGGGATATATCCGTATTACAAATTACAAAAAATCTGAAGATATAAATAAAAAGAGAAGCCTGTGGCTTCTCTTTTGGTTTGTTTCTTGTTGATGTCTTACGGTGTTTTTAGAGTATTGGACCCTTGTGCCTGATGGGCCTGCATTTGATGAGCTGGCCGTATCCTTTTTCGCCTACGAATTTTTTGCCGTCGAACACAAGCTTGCCCCTGCTGTATGTGGCAACAGGGTAACCCTTGACTTTTGCACCTTCCCATATGGTGTGATCCAGATCGCCGTGCATGTTCTTTTTGTTGTTTACTGTCAGGCTCTTCTTGGGATCATAAATAACGATATCCGCATCAAGACCAACTTCGACAGCACCCTTCAGATGATCCAGTCCGAACAGTTTTGCCGGATTTGATGCACTGATCTCAACAGCTCTGTTGAAACTGATCCTGCCTTTGTTGGCTTCGGAAAGGATATAGGGATACATGTTCTCGATGCCGGCACAACCGTTGGGTATAGTTGTGAAGTTGCCGGGTTTGCCGTTTTTCTGTTTGATGCCCCAGTCTTTTTCCGCTTTGGTGAACGGGCAGTGGTCTGTGGCCAGTGTGGCTATGTTGCCGTTCTTTATACCGGCCCATATGGCATCCTGTGAAACTTTGCCCTTCATTGGAGGCGAGCATACATAGTCCTGAGCTCTTTTGCTTTTATATACTTCTTTTGTGAAATTCAGATACTGAGGACATGTTTCTGCAAAGATGGGATATCCTTCTGCTCTGGCGGCGGTAACAGCATCCATACCCTGTTTGTCTGCCAGGTGTACGATATAAAGGGATGTACCTGCCATTTTTGCCAGGTTGATGGCTCTTACATCAGCTTCGCCTTCAACGTCTTCGTTCTTGGACATATAATGCCACCAGGGCTCAACTTTGCCTTCAGACAGATATTGTTTAACAAGTACATTGTTCACGTCTCTGTTTTCGGCATGAACTCCCACAAGAGCTCCTATTTTTTTGGCTTTCTGCAGAACTTTGTAGAAAGAACCGTCATCAACGCCGAAATCATAGACCATGAAAACCTTGAATGAGGGGATCCCGAATTTTACGGCATCTTCCATGGAATCCAGCATTTTATCGGTGGTGACATCTGTAACGCCGATATGGAAGGAATAGTCAACAGCCGCATCGGGAGCAGCAAGAGCATCTCTTCTCTTGATGGAATCCAGCATGGGTTCACCCTGGCTTTGAAGGATGAAATCAAATACAGTCGTAGTACCTCCGCAGGCAGCGGATCTTGTGCCGGCATAATAGTCATCGGTGGATATGGTCCCTCCGAAAGGCATGGCCAGATGTGTGTGTCCGTCGATGGCTCCGGGAAGAACAAGCTTGCCTCTGGCATCAACTACTTCGGTGTCTTTCTCGGCTTTAAGTCCGTTGCCGATGGCAACGATCTTACCGTTTTTTACAGCAACGTCTGCCTTGAATGTGGTTTTCGCAGTTACGACTTTGCCGCCTTTGATCAATAAATCCATATTTTGTCCTCCTTTATAAATTGTCTTTTTGTTTTTGCGCAAAAACAAAATATTAATCGTTACTCCCTTTTTGAGGGGGTAAAGCAAGAGCCTCTGAGTCATCCCAAAGGCTCTTGCATTTTTACTTGCTGTTATGAAGTTTTACCTTCAGATCAAACTCTTTCGGTAAATGCTTCGTGCTCTTCTTCCGTTACGAAAGAATTCTTAGCCATACCCTTCATGAGTATCCAGTAAATCACAAATCCTATTGCGAATGATACCAGATATCCGTTGGCTGCCATCCACTGGATGAAGCTTGGACCAACGCCTGTTGAAGGATCAAAGATGAATACTGTGTTGCCCAGGATCGGGATTATCCATGCAGCTACCCAGGCGATTATTGCTGCCAGGTTCCAGCCGCTGTAGTACCAGTATCTGCCGTCGCTTCCCTTGAACAGATCTGCAACGTCTACCCTCATCTTCTTACATATGAAGTAGTCAGCGATGAATATAGCAGCTATGGGAGCAAGAATGGTACCATAGTTGTTCAGCCATCCGAAGATGTAGGCTGCGCCTGTACCATATATCCACCAGGGCTGCAGTACGAAGCAAGCCAGGATACATGTGATAACAACACCTTTTTTGTAAGAGATCTTGCTGGGAGACATGTTGGAGAATCCGTTTGCCGGAGCCACAACGTTAGCTGCTACGCAAGTAGTTATTGTAGCTGCAACTACGCCCAAAGCAGAAATGAATACAACGAACTTGTTGTCTACATAGTAGAAGACTGCTGTAGGATCAAACAGAGCTGTGCCCATGGCCAGTTTGGTGGCCTGTGCGAAGAATGCTCCGATGAAGGCACAGAAGAACATGGGCAGAGGCATTCCTATAAGTTGTCCTGCGAACTGTACTTTCTGTGATTTTGCATAACGTGAGAAGTCGGGGATATTAAGTGCCATAGTAGCCCAGAATGCGATGTTGCCCGTAAGACCTGCCATGTATATGTATGCAAATCCTCCTGATGCGGCAATAACTGACGGGTCATTTGTCTGATGCATTAC
>JAAYYX010000089.1 GCA_012515135.1 Clostridiales bacterium
ACTCCTTCCTGTCCTATCACCTGTCCTCCCATTATCTTTCCTTCATTGTCGAATATCATTTTCAATGTCAGTGGTGTTGCCCCGGGATAATAGCCCGCATGGGATTTTTGGTTTATCAGAGCCACATGGTAATCCTTGTGCCTTACCTTTCCCATTGCCTTAAGCTGCTTTTCATTAAGCCCTGTGCTGGCCACATCCAGATCGAATACCTTTGCTGCTGCAGTTCCCATGGTGCCATTATATTTTTTGCTGCCTCCGGTAAGGTTGTCGGCAACTATTCTGGCCTGCTTGTTTGCGGGGCCGGCCAGGGGTATCATGGTTTTTTCTTTTGAAACGTTATTTATTACCTCTGTAACATCTCCGACAGCATATATCCCATCCTCTGAAGTCTTCTGGTACTCATCCACCACAACCCCTCCCCTTTTGTTCAGGAGAAGTCCTGCTTCTGCTGCCAGCTTGCTGTTGGGTCTTACTCCTATGGAAAGTATTACCATATCAGCTTCGATCGTTTTGCCGCTCTGCAACTCTATTTTGGTAACTCCGTCTTCATAATGGAATTCTTTTACGCCGTCCTTCAAAATGAGCTCTACATTGTTCATTTTCATGTTTTCATGAACCAGGTTCGCCATGTCTTTGTCTATGGGAGCCATTACCTGATCAAGCATTTCGATGACAGAAACATTAAGGCCTTCCCTATGGAGATTTTCTGCCATTTCAAGGCCAATAAACCCACCTCCTATTACTGCGGCCCGTTGGGGTCGTTTCTCCTTCATATAGGCTTTTATCCTGTCCATATCCGGTATAGTCCATAGGGTGAAAATGTTCTCCGAGTCTATTCCGGGTATGGGCGGTTTAAGGGGAGAAGATCCCGTTGCGAGTATGAGATCGTCATATGATTCTTCATATTCCTGCCCTGTCACCAGATTTTTGACCTTTACTTTTTTCTCTTTTGGAATAATTGCAGTTACTTCATTAGATACTCGGACATCTATGTCAAATTTGCTTTTTATTGCTTTTGGCGTCTGTATCAGTAATGCATCTCTGCTTTTTATTACATCTCCGATATAATAGGGAAGTCCGCAGTTTGCATAGGAAATATATTCTCCTTTTTCGAGTATGACTATTTCCATGGACTCGTCTCTTCTTCTGAGTCTGGTTGCTGCTGTTGCTCCCCCTGCGATCCCGCCGATTATAACTGTTTTTTTACTCATCACCGATCTCCTTTTTGTATCATATTGTTTTTGTTTTATTTTTGGATGCTGTTACTGCTTTATATCTTCTTTGTTTTATTGCTTTTTGTTACTTTTTAAATTTACCACAGAAAGCGGCTATATTAACATTTTTTTGTCAAACTTATTGAAAAGATTTTTTTGATTTATTGTTGGATCGTTTTTATTGGTGCTCATTCTATTTTAAAAGATTCTGCTGTTTTTTAAACGGCAGAATCTTTTTTTTAAATATTTTTTTGTTTATCTTGCATCAATAAATGAAGTTATGTTGCTGACATTTGATATGGTTCTGTATCCCTTATCATCCGGCACGAACAGCGTAGGCGCCTGGGTTATATGGAAACTTCTGGCCAGTTTCCTGCCTTCTTCCTCTTCTGCATATAATACATTGAACTTGATATCGGCTTTTTCAAGCATATCTATGGCCGTTTTGCAGTTTGGACATTTCTTTGTTGAAAGCAGAATAGTCTCTTTTTTGTGCTTTATATCTTCACTGCCTGCAGCTTTGCTTTCTTCTGATTTCGCATTATTTTCGTCTTTGTTCTTTGTGTCTTTGCCGGCTCTGCTGCCCATATCATGAAGGCTGTAAACTTCGGGCTCATATTCTTTTCTCTCTTTGAATTCCGATGTTTTGCCGTCATTCCAGTTTTTCACGGGCCGATAATACCCGGTGATCCTGGAGTACACTTCAGCTTCTTTGCCGCAAGTGGGACAATCAAAGTGCTCTCCCTCTATATATCCATGCTCTGAACAAATGGAATATGTGGGTGAAAGGGTGTAATAGGGCAACCTGAAGTTCTCTGCTACTTTCTTGACCAGATCCGCCGCCGACTTCCAGTCGGGCAGTCTTTCCCCCAGGAAGCCGTGAAAAACAGTTCCTGAAGTATAGAGAGTCTGCAGTTCGTCTTCCAGTTCAAGACTGTCAAAGATGTCTTCTGTGAAACCGACGGGCAAATGGGTGCTGTTGGTATAATAAGGCGCTTCCCCTTTTTTGCCTGCAGTTACTATGTCACCGAACTCTTCCACATCATGTTTCGCAAATCTGTATGTGGTGGATTCCGCAGGTGTTGCTTCCAGGTTATAAAGATCTCCGTACTCTTCCTGATAATCGGAAAGTCTGGTTCTCATATGTTCAAGAACTTCCTTTGCAAATGAAAGTCCTTCTTCTTTTGTTATATCGCCCTGCATCCAGGCGGAATTCTTGATGGCTTCATTCATGCCCAAAATACCGATAGTTGAGAAATGATTCTCAAAAGTTCCCAGATATCGTTTAGTGTAAGGATAGAGACCTTCATTCATAAGCCTGGTTATTACCTTCTTTTTGATATTCAGCGATCTGGCCGCTATATCCATGTATCTGTTAAGGTTGAAATAAAAATCTTCCTTCGTTTTTGATATATATGCCAGCCTGGGAAGGTTCAGTGTAACGACACCGATGGATCCTGTGCTTTCGCCGGATCCGAAAAATCCGCCGCCCTTTTTCCTGAGTTCCCTGAGATCCAAGCGCAGTCTGCAGCACATTGACCGGACATCAGAGGGATTCATATCAGAATTGATGTAATTTGAGAAGTAAGGTGTTCCGTATTTGGCTGTCATTTCAAAGAGCATTTTGTTGTTTTCTGTTTCGCTCCAGTCGAAGTCTTCAGTGATGGAATATGTGGGTATAGGATACTGAAAACCTCTGCCTTCTGCATCACCGTCTATCATTACCTGTATGAATGCTTTGTTTATCATGTCCATTTCCTCTTTGCAGTCACCGTAAGTGAAGTCCTGTTCCTCACCTCCAACTATTGCAGGTATATTCTTCATGTCATCAGGAACAGTCCAGTCAAGAGTTACATTAGTAAATGGTGCCTGAGTTCCCCATCTGGAAGGAGTATTGACACCGTATACAAATGACTGTATGCATTGTTTTGTCTCTTTATAGCTAAGGTTATCCGCCTTAACAAAGGGTGCCAGATATGTATCAAAGGATGAAAAGGCCTGAGCGCCCGCCCATTCATTCTGCATTATTCCAAGAAAGTTCACCATCTGGTTGCAAAGTGTACTCAAGTGATTCGCCGGTGATGATGTAATACGACCCGGAACCCCTCCCAGGCCTTCGTTTATAAGCTGTTTCAGGCTCCATCCGGCGCAATAGCCAGTAAGCATTGAAAGATCATGTATATGCATGAAACACCTGGAATGGGCATCGGCGATCTCATCGTCATATACCTCTGTAAGCCAGTAATTGGCTGTTATTGCTCCCGAATTTGAAAGAATAAGTCCACCCACACTAAGAGTAACTGTTGAGTTCTCTTTTACACGCCAGTCTTTTTGTGCTCCTATATATCCGTCTACGAGCTTTTTGTAGTCCAGAAGAGTGTTCTTTGTATCCCTTATCTTCTGATGCTGACTTCTGTAAAGGATATATGCCTTGGCAGTTTTGGGATAACCGCACTTCATAAGAGCATTTTCTACTTCGTCCTGTATCCTCTCTACTGAAGGCAGTGTTTCTGCCGAATCATTTAAAGATGTTTCAACAAGAAGCTCAACGGCTCTTGCAACAGTAGAAAGATCTCTGGCTCCTGCCTCGCCGGTGGCCATAAGCGCCTTGGCAACAGCATTTTCTATTTTGGATCCGTCAAATGTTTCTGCGGCTCCGTTTCTCTTCATTACTTTTTCTAGTCCCATATTCTCTCTCCTTTAAATAATTCCTATAAGTCCAGTTGGATCACCGTTCCCCTGTCAAGGCTTGCGGGCACATCTATGATCCTTTGATTAGAACTGCCCCGGTAGAGATATCCTTCACTTTTCAATGATTCTACGAATCTGCCGTCTACAAGGACATCCAAGTCTTCTAAAATATTTTTTACCTCTTTTGCGGTATCATCAAACATTATTTCTTCAAATGTCCAGCCTGTATAGAGCCATACATCCAGTCCTGTTAAATGTGCTGCTTCTGCAAGTTTTTTTACCGCATGAGGCTGCATAAGAGGCTCTCCTCCGGAAATAGTTATCCCGTCAATATACCGGGTATTTTTTATTTCATCAGTAATATCCGAAATATAAACTTCTTCGCCTTCAAGCGGATCATGGGTCTCCGGATTCTGACAGCCTTTGCATTTGTGGGGACATCCCTGAAAAAAAACGACGTACCGCACGCCGGGACCGTTTACAGAAGAATGTCTTATTTTTCCTGCTATTCTTACGGTATCATCCTTCATTTTGTTGCCTCCCGGGTGAATATGCCTGTGATCATTTCAAAAGACTATTTATTATTGTAAAAATCATTATATTCTTACTAAATCAAAATGTCAACAGTAAAATACCATATATAGTGGTTTTTTATGTTTTTTTGCGTATATGTTGAGGAATTTGCTTTTTTCAATAAGGAGTGCAAATATACCAGGCCGCCCTGGTATCCACATCTATTACTTTCACTTCCGAGAAGCACTCCTTCATTTGAGATATACAGTTTTTCATTTCATCTTCAGGATCCTTTATGAAATGGAAGTAGTCTCCGCCTTCCATCCATTCCACCAAAGAAGTAAAAAAAGCACGTTTCTTATTGTAATCATATATTATTACCTTTTTCGCCGCCAGTCTGCTCATTTCCGCATAAAGCTTTTTGCGTGCATTTTTTTCCATACCGTGAGCCACATAAGAAGCAATGGCCACATCAAAAGAATCGTTTTCAAAAGGCAGCCTGCCAACGGCGCTGCCTTTCACAAACCTTATATTCTCACCTTCGGTCTTCTTTATTGCGATATCCAGCATTTTCTCTGCAGGATCCACCCCTGTGACTGAAAGCCCTTTTTCTCTCAAAACAGAACAAAGGGCTCCGGTTCCGCAACCCACATCGATAACTGTGTCATATGAAGCGATGTCTATTTCTTTTGATACCTTTTCAGCTACCTCGGCATAACGCTTTTTCTGCATATTATAAAAGTGTCCGTATACCGGTGCTATTTTATCAAAAAGAGATCTGTTTTCTTTTCTGCCCAATAGAAAACACCTCCCTAAATAAATTCCACTGTGATTTTTCCGTTTCTGTCATCAACCTAATCTGTCGCCTTTTTCTACGGGTACTTCCGGTTTTATCAACACGACTCCGTTTTTGGAATAAATGCCCAGAACAAGTATCTCTGACATGAAGTCGGCTATCTGTCTGGGCGGGAAGTTTGTAACGCAGAGTACCTGTTTGCCCATAATATCCTCCGGGCTGTAAAGTTCTGTGATTTTCGCACTTGATTTTTTGATGCCGATCTCTTCTCCCAGATCCACCCATATTCTGTAGGCCGGCTCTTTTGCCTTTGGGAAAGTCTCGGCCCTTACGATTTCTCCCACTCTTATGTCCAGCTTCAAAAAATCTTTGATGTCAGCCATTCTTTCTGCCCCACTTCATTTCGACACCTTCAGTATCGAATTTTTTCCTCTTCGCAGTAACTGTTTCTATTTTGATCTTATATACCTGAGCAAGGCTGCCCCCTGCATTAAGCGCATAGGTGAAATACTCCATTTTGTCCGGTGTATATTTTTCACATATTAGTTTTAAGACCATTTCCTTTTCAGTTTTGTCTTCCACCTTTGACACTGTTCCTTCGACTATGGCAGATCCGTATTCGGTAGTAAAAACACCACTGATAAGTTTTTTGGTTTCTTCCTTATCTGTTATGATTTCATCCAGTTGCGTTTTGGAATATATATCCGGAACATTTACATCCCCTACAAAAACTATTCTGGCCTTTTTGTTTCTGGCCAACAATACGACCTTTTCACCTTCCTTTGCAGAATGAAAATAAAGATTCTCCCCGCATCTGACAAGGGAAAGCGGAACACTGTATGGAACCTCTCCATCATCCCTGTTAACGGACAAAACTCCAAAGTCTGAACTGTCTATGATTTCTTCTGCAAATGCCCTATCCATTTCCCGGTCTTTTCTTCGCATCACACACCTCTTGCCCTTCTTTGATATCTCTGATTTCCTTTTGGTCTTTCCCGATATTTACTCAATACTTCATCGGCATCAGGTCCGCATATTCCGATGCCGAGGCATTTTCAAGAAGCATTTTGATGATTTCCTGACCAAGGGGGTCCAGGAGCGGAGTATCAAATTTCTTTGCTTCACTGACAAAGAAATCCGTCAATATCTTCGCACCTTTATCGTATCCCTCTATGCCGATCTCTGCCTGCATTTCCGG
>JAAYYX010000090.1 GCA_012515135.1 Clostridiales bacterium
CCGGCAGGCTGCCCGATGAAAAGCTGGCGGACATAGTAGTCAAGCATTTCGACCTTCGCCCCAAATCAATAATAAGGAATCTTGATCTGAGAAAGCCCATTTACAGGCAGGTGGCGGCGTACGGTCACTTCGGAAGGCCGGATCTGGATCTGCCGTGGGAGAGAACAGACAAAGCGGAAGCACTGAAGAAAGAACTGAAAAAATGAAAGTTATAAAATTCGGAGGGTCGTCAGCAGCTGACGATATCCAGATAGCAAAAATAAAAAATATAGTCGAATCTGACAAAAACAGAAGGTATGTGGTGGTTTCTGCCCCGGGCAGAAGGTTTGAACAGGACAGCAAAATAACCGATATCCTTTATTCCTGCTTTTCCAGCAGGGAGCAGAACATACCATATGAACAGCTTTTTCAGGTCATATGCGACAGATTTTACGCCATGGAAATGAATCTTGGGATCAGTATAAATATGAAGGATGACTTGGCGGATATAAAGGAGAAATTCCAAAAGGGTGCATCGCTGGATTATATGGCCAGCAGAGGAGAGTTTCTGAGCGCAAAAATGATAGCCGCTTATATCGGGTATGATCTTGTTGATGCGGCGGATATCATAAAATTTGATAAAAAGGGAAGGCTCCTTGAGGAAGAAACAGCAGAAGCCATAAAAGACAAACTCAAAAATCACGAAAGGGCAGTCATACCCGGATTTTATGGAAGCAGACCCGACGGCAGTATAAAAACCTTTCCCAGGGGAGGGTCGGACATAACCGGAGCTCTCGTGGCAGGCGCCATGCAGGCAGATGTTTATGAAAACTGGACCGATGTTTCGGGCTTTATGGTGGCGGACCCCAGAATAATAAAGGACCCGAAACCCATAAGCACTATTTCATACATGGAATTAAGGGAACTGTCATATATGGGAGCTTCAGTTTTGCACGAGGAAGCCATATATCCCGCCCGTGTGGCAAACATACCAATAAATATAAGGAATACCAATGAGCCGGATAACCCGGGGACTATGATAACTGCAGAGCCCTGTGGAGAAGCAGGGGACAGGATCGTTACCGGTATAGCGGGAAGCAGGGATTTTGTGGTAATAGGCATAAACAAAAACCACCTGGCCACCGAAAGGGGTTTTGTCAGGAAACTGGCGGGCATACTGGAAGACAACGATGTGTCTTTGGAACATATGCCCAGCGGCATAGATACTCTTTCTGTGGTAATGTCAAAGAAAAATGTCAACGGAAAACTGGATGACATAATGAATGAATTTGAACAACAGCTGAAACCCGATACCATGGAGATTTTTGAAGACATGGCACTTATAGCCACCGTGGGATGCGGCATGTCATTCACGCCCGGTGTTTCAGCCAGGCTGTTTACTGCCCTGGCGGATGCAGGAGTCAACATCAGAATGATCGATCAGGGTTCCAGTGAAATGAATATAATCGTAGGAGTAAGCAATAAGGATTTTGAAAAATCCATAAAAGCGATATATAAGGCATTTATTGAATAGAAGGGGAAGAGGAATGAGACTGAGAAAAAGAATACTTTCGTGGGTAGTCGTGCTGGCACTGGCTGTTTCTGTAATTGCCATAGATACAGAGAAAGCAGATGCTGCCAGTTCAAGGACATACTGGATCAAGGTCAATAAACAGGCAAATGTGGCAACTGTATACAAAAGATCCGGGAGCAAGTGGAAGCCCATAAGGGCCATGCTGGTGACCACCGGCACAAATGCCTGGTATGCAAAAGAAAAAATGTGGTGCATCACTCCCAGCGGAAATTTCCGCATTGGCATAAAAATGCGTTGGGGGGAAATGATGGAAGAGGTATATGCCCAGTACTGTTCCCAGGTCAGGGGCAATATACTTTTCCATTCGGTTTTTTATAACAGAAAAAACAGTCCGTCTTCCCAGGCCAGCGGTCAGTTCTACAGGCTGGGAAGCAAGGGATCCCACGGCTGTATAAGACTTTGTGTGATGGATGCCAAATGGATATACGAAAATTGTCCCGGGGGGACCAAAGTCACAGTTTACAGCAGCAGAAAAGCCGGACCTCTGGGCAAGCCCAAAAGAGTGGGTGTAAGGGTCTATGGATGGGACCCCACAGATCCCAATCCGAGAAATCCCGGTTTCAACATGAGAAGACCGGTAATAAAAATATCAAAAAGCAAGCCTGCGACCGTACAGTTCGGGAGCTCATACAGCCTGAAGTCCAAGGTCACTGCCAAAAACACCAATGCAAACCAGAGCCTTACTTCCAAGCTGAAGGTTTCTTCAGTCCAAAAGTGGCAAAGCGGCCAATGGAAGAAAGTAAAAAAATTCACCACCAGATCTCTGGGGAAATATAAGATAACATATAAAGTGCATGATAAATACTGCGGCAAGAGAGGAACAGCAAAAAAATCTTTTGTTGTAAATGTGGTTGATACAAAAGCACCCACGATCTATGCCTATAACAGAACAACTAAACCGGGACAAAGTACGGCGGTAACGGGAGTTTCGGCAAAACAGGCAGACGGAACAAGCAGAACAGCGGCAATGACTGTTACAGTCACCGGACCTCAGGGAAGCAGAACAATGTCATATGCCGGTGCAAAAGCATATGTACTCAACAGGGAAGGTGTATATACCATAACTTATTCTGTCAAGAATACTTATAAGCCATATAAAAAAGCAGTCAGGACAATAGCTGTTCGCTGCTATGGTGATGCGGTCATAAGCAGGCTGGATCCTCTGCCTGAACCGATCACTGTTGATCCCGTTAGCGACATTATCATGATACCGGCACAAGAACAGGCGGTAGAACCGGAGACCGGTGATTATATTACTGCAGACAAACTCAAAGAAGAAATCGGAACAATAATCAAGATCCGAGATGTGAATGCCGCCGGAACAAGAAGCGATAAGATGTTCAATAGTGTTCCGGATTACAAAAACTTTATTTCACTATCCCCTGTACTCATTGAGGGAGAAAATTATGAAACGGAAGACGAAGTAACGGCAATAATCACATATAGAGGTTTTAACGGAGCAACAGTATCAAAAACGATCAATATTGAAATAGGCGCTTTTGTGCCCGATGGACCTGAAGGACGGTGAAAATAAAAATTTAAGAAATAAGAAAATATACATGGCCTGATTTCTGATCAGGCCATGTATATCGTATAACGGGGCATTAGCTCAGCCGGGAGAGCGCGTGGTTCGCAATCACGAGGCCAGGGGTTCGATCCCCCTATGCTCCACCAAGAAGATATAAAGCACCCCTTAGGGATTTTATGAAGGCCCCTTTCCTTAGGAAAAAATCCGACGGAGGGGCTTTTTTGTGTTGTTGATCAATAAACATAGTGTTCCCATAAACCGGCAGAGAGGCATAGAACCGTTCAACGGGCCAAAATATCAGAAAAAAATAAAAAAAGTTGTTGACAAACAAAAAAAGGTAATGTATTATCTTAATATGTAATACGTTACTTATATCAAATCAGATCCCCGGATCCGGGAAAGGCGGTGTGATAATGAATAATAAAAAGACAGATAATATCCCTGATGATGCCATGATCTTCGGGCTTTTACTGATCATATCAAACAGAATGAACACTCTTCTGGAAAGAGAATTAAAGG